>JAHWKW010000007.1 GCA_019347675.1 Actinomycetota bacterium
CTCATCTACCGACCGGCGGACCCTGCCCGTGCAACGACGAACGGGGCAACCCGAAGGCCGCCCCGCCAATCTCACCGACCCTGTCGCTCTATCCGCCCCGCAGCCTCAACCTGAATGTCGTTTCACATGCGGGTCGACCTCGCTACTGATGCTGTTGCGTCCACATTTAGCAGCAGCGGCGGCCGTGGTGCCCGTCCCTACAAACGGGTCGAACACGGTGTCGCCAACGAATGAGAACATGCGAATGAGTCGCTCAGCCAGCGAGAGAGGGAACGGGGCCGGATGGTTCGCTGTGGAGGCCCCTCCCAGGGTCCACACCTGCTGGAACCATTCCGCGTGATCAGACGCTGGAATGACCGACAAGAGTCTGGTTGCTGGGTGCGGCTTGCGGTAGCCGCCCGGCTTGCGCTGGAAGAGTATGTACTCCACGTCGTTCTTGATCACGCCGTTCGGTTCAAACGGCTTGCCGAAGAAGCCGCCAGGCCCCATCTCGTACTGAGCGTTGGCGATCTTGTACCAGATGATCGGCGCAAGGTTGTCGAAGCCGATGTGCCGACACCGCTCCTGGATACTCGCATGGAGTGGGAAGACCAGGTGTCGTCCGAACGCTCGCCGCGAGACGTTCACGTCACCAACCACGACAACGAGTCGACCACCCGGAACCAGTGCCTGACACGCCCGGCGCCAGACCTCATCGAGCTCGTCCAGGAATTCCTCGTAGTCGGCGACGGCGCCGAGTTGACCGCCGTGGTCGTTGTACTTCTTCAGAGTCCAATACGGCGGCGAGGTCACGACGAGGTCGACGGTCTCGTCATCGAGTTGCAAGTCCCGACTGTCGATGTTGTGAAGGACATGCCCTGTAGAGAGACGGCTCACGACCACCTCTAACTCGGCGCACGCTTCGGGATCTTTCGCGATCGCCGGGAAGGCTTTCTGGGGCTCCTCCGTCGCCAACTCCATGAGCGAGGGCGGGGCTAGGGATCGATGGTCGTCCCTGTCCACGGATCGACCGAGCACCACGGTCGATCCCAGGTCGGTACGGGCAACGCTGGTTGAGACCGGACTCACAGCATCCCTCTCTACGAACGTGCGTTCGGTCCGGCATCATAGGACAGCAGATGTTGCGAACCACAGACGCTCCCTGATCTCTCTCTGTGGAGAAGGTAGTGGGGAAGGGCTGTCAGGCCGGGGAGGCTGGACAGCCTCTACCGGCAGCGCAGAACGACTCCCCTTCTCGCTGGTGAGGACCCCAGCCGCCACGCGTCGCGTCATTGGCGGCGCGCTCGATGGCTTCGATGATGTTGAAGCAGATCTCGCCGCCACGTTGGCAACGGACGTCACGCGGACTCGCTCCTGCGAACCCTCCGCCACCCCGCACCGGACGGGGTTGGAACGTTGCGATGGATCCGGACGCGCCACGACAACGTTTCGCCGCAACGACAGATGACGCGGACACTAACCCTGTTGGCTGGCGCCATGAGGCTCTTCTCCTCTACGGGTCGGCGCGACGGTAGGGAGGCTGTGTGACACTGATGTCGTCGGGAAGGGCCGTGCCGACTGCGGTGCGACCCACCGATGCCGCCCCCGTTCGGCGTCAGCCGGTCGGGCAGTTCCGTCGTTTGGCGCCCCGCCCGGCTCTTTCACATCTAGGTCTGCCTGCCTGGTACGCCGTGTCCGACCAGGCTGACCGGGAGACGGCTCCGGTTCCTTCGAGGAGAGCACTGATGGGGACCGTGGGCGTAGCCTCTCAACTTCAGAGGCCAAGACCGCGCTGGTAGTGATTCGCTGGAGGAAGTCTCGCATCGTGTAGGTCGACGTCTGGGGTGACGGGCACGGCAGCAAGGTGAGTGACGACGACATCGTCAGTGCGCTCGCGAGGCCGACGCGGTCGCGATCGATGTGCCGTTCGGCTACCCCGCCTATTGGCGTGCGCTCGTCAGGGACCACCGTCCAGGACGCCGATTCGCGGATCCGGACCAGCCGACATCGGAGCTCACTCTGCGCCAAACCGACCGGTGGATCCGCGAGGCATTCGCAGCGAACCCAAGCGCGTTGTAGCGGACAAGCTGGGTGCCACGACCATCCGAGGTGCGCGCCTCGTGCCGAGGATTCGCCTCGAGGCTGGCCTCGCGGTGGACGTAGGCAAGGGGATCAGGAGCCGGACGGTCCTGGAAACGTGTCCATCGCCGGCCGGGAGCTCCTCGACCCGACACTCGTAGACGGGATCGAGGTTGACGGGTTCGACGTCATCGATAGCGGCCCTCCTCACGTCCAGGATGCCTGGGTATGCGCGCTCGTCGCGGCTTCGCTCTTCGCGGGTCGACCGACGACCTCAGCGAGGCGCGCAAGTTGCGGAACGGATCCCGCTCGACGCGGCCACCGTGGCAAAGGAAGGGTGGATCCGCCTGCCGAAGCCGCTCGCAGGCGGCTGACTGAGACCTGCGCGACGAAGAGGGAGGTCGGCCGGGGATCCGGCTGGCCTCTCCACGGGTCGAGTTCATCTCGGACACAAGATGCGATTGCACAGGGAGAGTTCGCCTCTCGGCGTCGACCCAGCCCGACGAAGTCCGCGAGATCCACCCTCTTCCCGAGTTGAGCTCCTCGGCGTTCATGGCGCGGCGAAGGTGCTGTCCAGTGGATTTGGTAGCAGGAGTGCTCCGTGCGGCGAGGCGCCGACGACGCTCAGGAATCGGGATTGATCTCGATGAGCGGGCGCATCATCCGAACAGGGGATCATTCGGGGTGTCTGACGACAAGTCGAGGGCCCGGCTGCCCTCCCCGCGCTTGGCGTGGAGCACGGCGCTGCCAGCCAGGCCGATGACCTCTCCCTCGATGGCGGCCACGCCGAGGTCTGGATGGTCGTCCGGCTGGATGGTAGACAAGCGCGGCAACGTACGATCCAAGAGAGGGACCAGTAGACCTTCGGCCGCGTCGGGTAGGAGGGTCCATCCCCAGTCGTTTGAGGAGGAGACGCTTGCCAGCAGGTCGCGGAGCGACGAGGACGGTCATGTTCTGCGTCAGTTCCTCCCACCTCTCGCGTGTGGCTGGCGCTGTCCGTTCCCGGTGAGCCTGGATCTCGTTGAGGCTGTACCCCTGCTGGGCCGTGATCGAACCCCTTGTGGCGGGTGGTCAACTCTCCGACGTCGCGGAGGACGGCTCGCTCGAGCTCAGCGCGTCGTCGACGGTGGACTTGCCGGCCCTCCTGAGCATGTCTCGGGCGACCTGCTCGAGGGTGGCGGCGGCTCTGGGCAGGGCCCGCTCGGTTTCGGACCACGTTGCATCTGCCGTGCGTCCCGGCGTGGAGTGGTCGTGCGCGCCACGTTCGCGCAAGACGTTCGCGGCGGCAATGGGTACGGGCGCGTCCTGCCCGGGATGGATCCGACGCGGCCGAGCACCTCGCCGACATCGTCCTCGGCAAGGAGGACGGCGGTGAGGTCCGCCGCCAAGTGCGGAACCAGGCTTGCGGCGCGGTCGACCGACGCTGGGCGGGGCGAGCGGCGCACACCGCTTGATCCGATCGCGAGCCGTCGTCCCGGTGTGGTGCCAGCACAGCGGTGTAGACCCACCCGTCTACGGCAAGGTCGACTTATGGCGTGAGCGATGCGACCACGATCCGCGTCGACCGAGCAACCCGCGACGAGCTCAAGCGTCTTGCGCAGCGACGAGACGGCCGTTGCGCTGGACCTCGGCGTCCCGCGGGGCTCCGAGGCGGGACTTGAACGGCCTGCGATCGTCGTAACGGCGGACCCCGTCCTGCGGGCAGGCCCGAGTGTCGTCCAGGTCGTTCCAGTCACCACGACGTTGCGGGGCGACGGGTCCGAGGTCACCGTAGAGCCCGACGACGTCAACGGGCTGAACGACACGCCAGCCGCACAGTGCCAGCACATCCGGGCAGTCGCGACCTCTCGCCTCGGAGCGACCTCGGCAACGTTGGTTCCGTCGTTCTCGCGCAGGTGCGCGGCAGCCTCGCTGTTCTGCGCGACCTGTCACGCTCTGGAGTCGAGCCGACCACACCCGGCGAAGACCGGCGGATCCGCTCTGGTTCCCGTGACACGAGCGTCCGGTCCTCGGCGTGCAAGACGACGGACGTCGTCGTGACAGACCAGATGGCTGCAAAGCCGAGCGGATCGCCGATCCATCGCGGGGCGCCTCGCCGTGACAGCCATCCGGTACGCCGGTCGGCGTGATCCCATCGCCGTAGGCCGCCGGTTGTTCAAGCGCACACGCTGGTGTTGGCCGACCGGGTCGTCATGCGTCACGTTCGCGAGGTGGCCGGCGATCCCCGGCGTCAGTCCTGCTTCTGCGCGATCCGCTGGGCGAGCTCCTGCTTGTTCATGTTCGAGCGACCATGGATGTCGAGTTCCTGCGCTCGCTCGTACAGCTCTTCTTTGCTGTGGCCCTTGACGTCGACGCCGCCGGCGGTCTCGCCACCCGGCTCGTCGGCGCCCCGCGCGGCCCGCTCGTCGGACGGGCCCTTGCCGTCCTTGGGCTCCCAGTGGTCACCGACCTTCTCGAACTCGTGCTTGAGCGACGAGTAGGCCGTGCGTCGGGCTCTTTCCTCGTCACCGTCGTAGGTGTCCAGAGCACTGTTGTAGGTCTTTATGAACGTCCGCTGCGCCTTGTCCGGCGAGCGTTGGATCGTGCCGGGCAGGTCGCTCTTGTCGTCGATCGGCATGGTTGGCCCTCGTCGTCGCGGTCTTCGTTTCCAGAGTGGACACGTCGCGTGGATCGCGCCAGGGCATGACCACCGACGATCATGCACCGTGCTTTGCCGGGCGCGACTGACGGCCGAGGGAACCCGGGGCGGGTCGAGCGCCACCAGAGGCGGTGCGGGTCAGGGGTGGAGGGGGCGCGGCGAGGTCGGTTCGGCCGTCGACGCCGCACCGCGTTCACCGACCAGCGAGTTCGGCCAAGCGCTGGCTGACCGACCGCAGACCCTGGTAGTCAGCTCCCGTCACCGCCTCGTACCGCGCCTGGTAGGCGTCGACCTGGTCGCGGTCGGGGGCGATCTCATCGAGCTCCACGTCGAGGCTGTCGGCTGCGGTCGCAGCGTCGGGGAACAGGCCGGCGCCGACCGCGCCCAACAGAGCGGCGCCCCGCCCCGTCGCCTCCTCGATCCTGGGGCGCCACACCGGGCGCCCCAGGACGGTGGCCTTGATCCGGAGCAGCAGGTCGTTGCGGGCGCCACCGCCGACGGCCCTGACCTCCGGGTGGCCGTCGTGAGCGGCGTGCTCGACCACGGTCTCGAGCGCGTTGCGGAACGCGAACGCCAGGCCCTCCAGGACGCCCCGGACAAGGGTCGGAGCGCCGACCTCCGGTCGGAGCCCGGTCAACGCGCCATGCGCCACACCGCTGCCGTCCCCGCCGCGAAGGTCGGGCAGGAAGCCCACCCCGAGCGCCCCGGGCGCCACGTCGGCGGCCTCCGCGAGCAGTCGGCCACGTTCCTCGCCGCCACCGAGCAGGTCGAGGACCCAGTCCACGCTCGCTCCGGCGGCGTGCACCCCACCGGAGAGGTAGAAGCGGTCGGCCACGACGTGCGCCCCGCCGCTGTAGCGGTGGCGGAGCGGGTCGCCACCGGTCGGGGCACGCGCGGTGGGCACGAGGATGGACTCTGCGGTCCCCATGGAATCCAACGCCCGCCCCGCGTCGATCACCGCCGCACCGAGCGCCCCGCAGACGTGGTCGTGGCCGCCCGCTGCCACCGCCGCGTCGGCGGGGAGGCCGGTCGCCGCCGCGGCGTCGTCGGTCACCGGCCCCAGACGAGTCCCACCCCACACCAGCGACGCCAAGACAGAGGCCGGCACCTCTGCGGCCGCCAACAGCTCCTCGGACCAGGTCAGGCGGTTCAGGTCCAGGGCGGCGGTCCGCGACGCCAACGAGTAGTCGGTGGCCTGCTCCCCCGACAGCCTGTAGGCGATGAAGTCGGCCACGTGCAACCAGCTACGGGTGCGGGCGAAGGCGTCGGGTTCGTTCTCGACGAGCCAGCGCAGCTTGCACACGCTGTAGATCGGCTGAGGGCGTAGCCCGGTGAGGGCAGCCAGCCGCTCGGCACCGACCGCGTCGGCCAAGCGGCGTCCCTGCTCGGCGGTGCGCGGATCGAACCAGGCGATCACGTCGTACGTCGGCCGTCCGCGGTCGTCCAGCGGCACGCCAGCCTCGGCCATGCTGGCCACCGCCACGCCGCGCACGGCGGCGGGGTCTTCGACCTCTGCCAGCGCAGCGCGGAGCGTCGAGACAGCAGCGTCCCAGAGCTGCTCTGGGTCGTGCTGCGCCCACCCTGGCCGGGGACGGTCGGTCGGCGTTGGGACCGCCGCGTGCGCCACCAGGCGACCGCTCAGGTCGAAGACGATCGCCTTGGTGTTGGTCGTGCCGACGTCGACGCCGGCAAACAACGCGTCGCCCATGACCTCGCCTCGTCGTCGCGTCGGCTAGGACCCAGATCCCGTGTCAGCTGCGGCCCAGACACGTGTCACCGGTGAACTGCCCGCTAGGACCTGCCAGAATCAGCTGCGCACCGATGGAGAAACCGGCTCAGCGCGCCCAGACCCCGACGGGTTCGTACTCCAACGGCACGTCGACCAGGATCAGCTCGCTGGTGTCTCCAGCGTTGACGACGAGTTCGTCCTCGTCGATGACGTAGGCCGCGTCGCCGGTGGTGACCTCTTGCCCGTCGAGCGTGGCCTCACCGGAGATCAGGTAGATGTACCCGCCGCGGCCCTCCTCGAACTTGTGGGCCACCTGTCTGCCCGGCGTGAGCCGAGCGACGTACATGGCGGCGTCCTGGTGGACGTTCACGACGTCGCCGCCCTCGGGTCCCACGACCTTGAGCAGCCGATCCGTGCGGTCGTCGCGGGTGTACTGGCGCTGCTCGTTCTCGGGCGGCAACCCTGCTTCGTTGGGGAGGATCCACAGCTGGATGAACCGCATCGGTTCCTCCTCGGAGGCGTTCTGCTCCGAGTGGAACGCGCCCGATCAAAGCGTCATGCGCTGGACCGCGCCGGGCTGGAGCACGCCGTCGTTGCCGAGGCTGTCCTCGTGGCGGAACAGCCCCTCAACGACGTAGGTGATCCCCTCCACGTCCTTGTGCGGATGCAACGGCCACACCGCGCCCGGCTCCAGCTGGTCGTCGTTGAAGACACGCAGCGGTCCGAGCCCGTTGTTCTCCGGGTCGCGGTAGTCGCTGAACGAGAAGTGCCAGCGGGCGTGGAACCACCCGCCGTCCTCGCTGTGGATCTCCTGGTCACGGCGGATGCGGATCACGTCCCACTCCTCGTTCCGTACCGGGTCAGCTCTCGTTCCAGGTCCAGCGGCGCAACCGGCGCCTGGTGCTCGAGTTCCCCCCACTCCTCACGTGGAACCAGCCACATGATCTCGAACTCGTTGCCGTCAGGGTCGCGCCCGTACACCGACTTGGATGCGCCGTGGTCGCTCTGTCCCGCGAGGGCGCCGAGTCGGGCCAGGTCGTCACGGGCGGCGGCGAGGTCCTCGATGTCGGCGACCTCCCACGCCAGGTGGTACAGGCCGACCGACCCGCGCGGTGGGGACGGGGCATCGTCGCCGACCTCGAACAGCCCCAGGTCGTGATGGTTCGCCGTGCCGCGGGCGCGCAGGAACGCCGCGCGTCCCCCCGCCTCGACGGTGATCGTCTCGAAGCCGAACGCCTCCGCGTAGAACGCCGCCGAACGTTCGACGTCGCGGACGTACAGCACCGCGTGGTTGAGGCGCCGGACGGGGATCATGTTGCTCCCATGAGCCGCGTATCCCGACCGTACCGACGACAGCTGCGTCTACCGCGGGCGGTGCCCCGACCGTGGGTCGGGACAACCACCGCGCTGCAGTCCGCGATCAGACGTGCAGGCTGGCCTCGTCAGCCGTCACGGGTGATCGCTACAGCGCCTCGGGTTCCTCCCATAGGGCTTCGTCGAGCTCACGTTCGCGCTTGCGCTTGAGGAAAAAACCCAACGCCCCCAGCCCCGCGAGGAGCAAGGCGAACAGCTTGCCTTTCCCGACACCCGAGGTCTCGCCGTCTTGCACATCGTCGTCTTTCCGACCGAACATCCCCGATCCTCTCCGTTGTTGGCCGCCGCCACGACCGGTGACGGTACCAGCGTGGCCGTCGACCCAGGCAGGTCGACGGCTGTACCAGGCCATCACCGCCGTGGCCGACGAGTCCATCGATATCGCGGAGGCTCTCCACCGGGGACTCAACCACGTGTGTGGAGCCATGGGTGGGCCCGTGGGTCACGCCATGCTGGTTGCGGGGGATCGTCTCACGCCGACCGAGATCTGGTTCCTGGAGGATCCCGGCGGGTCCTCGGTGGTCCACGAGGTGACCGCAACGGTGACCTTCCCGTTCGGCCAGCGGCACGGCCCCTTACGGGCGACCGCAGCTCGCCACGAACCGACCTGCTCGTCGATGTCACGGCCGAGCCCGACTTCGAGCGCGCACGCCTGGCTGACGACCTGGGTGTGCGCGGCGCCCTGATGATCCCGGTGCTCGTGGGAGACGAGCCGTCGCCGTGCTCGAGTTCTACTCACGCGACCCGGTCGAACCCGACCGCGACGTCCTGGAGGTCGTGCGCTACGTCGGAGTCCTACTCGGACGGGTGTTCGAGCGGCAGCGGGTCAAGGATGCTGAAGGGCGCACGCTCGACGCCGAACGGCGCTTCCTACGCATCGCCGCCCACGAGATGACCGCCCGTCGATCTGTGCCGTGTGCCCAGGTGGGCGAGTCCTACAAGTCGCGGATGGGGCCGCTAGCGCCCCGGGGGTGCCTCTGGCCGGCGGGAATGTTCTCGTGGGGCAACCTGGATTTGAACCAGGGACCTCACCCTTATCAGGGGTGCGCTCTAACCACGCTGAGCTATTGCCCCGGAGTGAACCGGAGCGTACCGGGGCGCCGAGGCAGGTGCGAACCTCCGTCAGCTGCCGTCACCGCGGCCGCCGAAGATCGACTCGTCGCTGCGGCGCGAGTCGCCGGTGTCGTCAGAGTCCGAGGCGCCCGACGTCGGCGCAGCGGTGTCGTCGGAGGTGTCGTCCGAGGTGCCGCCACCGGATCCGCCGCCCCGAGACACACGTTCCCACGGCCACGCGCCGGGTGTCGTGTCACCCAGCGCACCGGTCGGTTGCTGATCACGGCTGCCCGATGGTGCCCCGGTCGTAGGTGCCCGCGTGCGCATCGACGCCGAGTCAGACGACGGGTTGCCGCCACCGCCAGCGGACGTACCGGCCGCGGCGGGCGAAGGCTGACTGTCTCCCGTGGTCGATGAGTGGCCGGCCGCCCCCTGCTGCCACAGCGACGGTTGCTGGCCGCCTTGCTGCCAGCCGGGCGGCGACTCGGGGGCCGAGCGTGACGTCACCGTCGTCCCCATCCCACCCGGGACGGAGACGGACAGCTCGATCCCACCGATCAGGTCGGCGATGAGGTTGTACAGGAACGTGAACAGCACGACCAGGCCGGTTGCGATGATCACACCCAGGATCCCCACCAGCAGCAGCATCCGGAACAGGTTCCCGCCGTTGATGCCGCACTCTTCGAAGCCGACGTCCGTCGCGAGCTGACAGGCCTGCTCGATGATCCCGAGCTGGCGGATGAGGAACCACACGAGCCCGAACCCGAGGAGGGCGATCACCAGGATGCACGCGTTGATGATGGCGCCGAACTTCAGGACCGACCATGGGTCGATCCGCCGCACGGTCATCTTCCGCCGGACCACCGCGTCTCCTCGCCCCGAAGTCGCCCCGAGTCTAGGAGCCAGCGCCGGCGGTTCTCGCCATCCGCGCCCGGACAGGCGGTCGCGCCCTGATCACTCCTCGTCATCGGTGTTGTCCAGGACGCGGGCGACCGACGCCACCTTGGCACCCTCGTCGGGGCGCATCACCCGCACGCCGTGGGTGGCCCGACCGGTGGGCCGCACGTCAGCGACCTGCATCCTGATCACCGTGCCGGTATCGGTGACGATGAAGATCTCTGCGTCGTACGGGGCGATCAGGGCCCCCGCCAACCCGCCGCGCTCCTCGGTGAGCTTGGCGGTGATGACCCCCTTGCCGCCCCGCTTCTGCAGCGGGTAACGCTCGAGCGGGGTGCGCTTGCCGTACCCCTCTTCCGTGATGACCAGCAGCTGGCCGTCCTCCATGGTCTTGGCCAGGGCGAGGACCTCGTCGCCGTCCTCGAGGCGCATCCCGATGACCCCGCCGGCGTTGCGTCCCATCGGACGGGCGTCCTGCTCGTGGAAGCGGATCGCCTGGCCCTGGAGGGAGATCATGAACAGGTCGTCGCCGCCGGTCACCGTGACGCCGATGAGTTCGTCTGCGTCGGCGAGGTTGATCGCGATCAGGACCGACCGTGGCGAATCGTACTCGGACAGCGGCGTGCGTTTGACCTTCCCGTGCCGGGTGGCGAACACCAGGTACTGGTCGTTGCGGAACTCCGACAGGCGGATGACGGCCGCGACCCGCTCCTCGCGCTCGAACGCCAGACCCGGGACGTTCGCGACGTACACGCCCCGTGCGGTCCGGGTCCGCTCGGGCACCTGGTACGCCTTGATGCGGTGCACCCGGCCCTGGTTGGTGAAGAACAGCAGCCAGTCGTGGGTCGAGCACACGATCAGGTCGCGGACGATGTCGTCCTCGCGCAGGTCGGTCCCGCTGACACCACGACCGCCACGCCGTTGGGTGCGGAACGCTGCGACGGGGATCCGCTTGACGTACCCGGCCTTGGTGAGGGTGACGGCGACCTCCTCCTCCTTGATCAGGTCCTCCACCGTCATGGCGGTGTGGTCCTCGACGATGCGGCTACGCCGCTCGTCGGCGAAGCGGCCACGAACCTCGCCGAGCTCGTCGACGATGATCTGCCTGATCCGGGCCGGGTCGGCGAGGATCGCCTGCAGGTCCGCGATCAGCTGCTGCAGGTCGCGGTACTCATCGGTGATCTTCTGCCTTTCCAGGGCAGCCAGCCGCCGCAGCTGCATGTCGAGGACCGCCTGCGCCTGGATGTCGGACAGGTCCAAGCGCTGCATCAGCCCGTTGCGGGCCTCGTCCGCCGACGGGGAGCTGCGGATCAGCGCGATCACCTCGTCGAGGTGATCCAGCGCCACGAGCAGCCCTTCGAGCACGTGGGCGCGGCTCTCGGCCTTGCGCAGCCGGTAGCGGGTCCGTCGTGTGATGACGTCGATCTGGTGGTCGATGTAGTGGCGCAGCATCTGGTCGAGGGTCAACGTCCGCGGGACGCCGTCCACCAGCGCCAACACGTTCGCCCCGAAGGTGTCCTGCAGCTGGGTGTGCTTGTACAGCTGGTTGAGGACGACCTGGCCCTGCGCGTCGCGCTTGAGCTCCACCACGATCCGCATCCCCTCGCGCGACGACTCGTCGCGCAGGTCACGGATCCCGGGGATGGTGCGGTTGGTCACCAGAGCAGCGATCTTCTGCAGCAGGTTGGCCTTGTTGACCATGTACGGCAGCTCGGTGACGACGATGCGCTCGCCTCCGGCCTCGTCGGGCTCGACGGTGGCGACCGCGCGCACCTTGATGGATCCCCGCCCGGTGGTGTACGCCTCCCGCGCCCCGTCGAGGCCCAGGATCAGCCCCCCGGTGGGGAAGTCCGGCGCCGGGACGTACTCCATCAGGTCCGTGGTCGTCAGCGCCGGGTCGTTGATCAGCGCGATGGTGGCATCGATCACCTCGCCGAGGTTGTGCGGGGGGATGTGGGTGGCCATCCCGACCGCGATCCCGGTCGCGCCGTTGGCCAGCAGGTTCGGGAAGCGGGCCGGCAGTACCTGCGGCTCCTGCTCGTAGCCGTCGTAGTTGGGTCCGAATTCGACCGTGTCCTCGCCGATGTCACGGAGCAGCTCCATCGCGAGCTGCGACAGCCTGGCCTCGGTGTAGCGCATCGCTGCCGCAGGATCTCCGTCCACGGATCCGAAGTTCCCGTGCCCGTCGATCAGCATGTAGCGGATCGAGAACTCCTGACCCATCCGCACCAGCGCGTCGTAGATCGCACTGTCACCGTGCGGGTGGTACTTCTTCATCACCTCCCCAACCGCGGACGCGCACTTGCGGTAGGGGCGGTCGGGGCGCAGCCCGGACTCGTTCATCGAGTGCAGGATCCGCCGGTGCACGGGCTTGAGACCGTCGCGGACGTCGGGTAGTGCCCGCCCCACGATCACCGACATGGCGTAGTCGAGGTACGAGGCTTTCATCTCGTCCTCGATCACGACCGGCTCGACGCGGGCGGCGATCGTCACCCCGCCGGCGGTTTCGGCGCCGACGGCGGCCGCGGCGTCAGCGGGGCGCGACGGGCCGTCGCTCGGTGCGCCCTGCGAGACGCCGTCGGGCAACTCGGGGCTGGCGGGGCCCTCCTCGGGACCCTGGGGCCCACCGGGGCCGTTCGTCTCGGACATGCGTGGCTTCCGCTCGCGGACGGCTGTGGGTCAGACGTCGACCGTGGCGTACCGGGCGTTGGTCTCGATGAACGCGCGGCGCGGCTCGACGTCGTCGCCCATCAAGACGGTGAACAACTCGTCGGCGACCGCGGCATCCTCGAGCGTGACCAGTTTCAGGGTGCGCCGCACGGGATCCATGGTGGTCTCCCACAGCTGCTCGGGGTCCATCTCCCCCAGACCCTTGAAGCGCTGCACGTCGGCCTTGCCGTCCTGGGGCAGTTGCCTCAGAAGCTCGGCCTGCTCCCGGTCGGAGTAGGCGTAGAACACCTGGTTGCGGCGGCCGGGGTGCTTGACCTGGTACAGCGGCGGTTGGGCGATGTAGACGTAGCCCGCGTCGACCAGCTCCTTCATGTGGCGAAAGATGAACGTCAGCAGCAGCGTACGGATGTGCGCGCCGTCGACGTCGGCGTCGGCCATCACGATCAGCTTGTGATACCGCGCCTTGGCCAGGTCGAAGTCGTCACCGATCCCCGTCCCCATCGCGGTGATCAGGGCCTGCACCTCGTTGTTGTTCAGGATCCTGGCCAGCCGCGCCTTCTCGACGTTGAGGATCTTCCCGCGGATCGGGAGGATCGCCTGGGTCCGACGGTCGCGGGCCTGCTTGGCGGACCCGCCGGCGGAGTCGCCCTCGACGATGTACAGCTCGGACTCCGACGGGTCACGCGACTGGCAGTCAGCCAGCTTCCCCGGCAGGGCCGTGGACTCCAGCAGGCTCTTGCGTCGGGTGAGGTCGCGGGCCTTTCGGGCGGCGATCCGTCCCTGTGCCGCGGCTTCGGCCTTGGCGACGATCCGCCTGCCCTCGGTGGGATGCTCCTCCAACCAGCGAGCCAACGCCGCGTTGGTGGTGGTCTGCACGAACGAGCGGACCTCGGTGTTGCCGAGCTTGGTCTTGGTCTGGCCTTCGAACTGCGGGTCACCGACCTTCACCGACACGATCGCGACCAGGCCCTCACGCAGGTCGTCGCCGGTGAGCGAGTCGACCTCCTTGGCACGGATCACGTTGTGCTGCTTGGCCCAGCGGTTGATCGTGGAGGTGACCGCGGTGCGGAACCCCTCGTCGTGGGTCCCCCCCTCGTGGGTGTTGATGGTGTTGCAGAAGGACAGGATCGAGTCGTTGTAGTCGTCGATCCACTGCACGGCCGCCTCAACAGACTGCAGGCCGTTGGGGCCCTGCTCCTCCTCCCAGAAGTGGATCACGTCGTGCAGACCGTCCTTCTTCTTGGTCGAACGCAGATGGTCGACGAAGTCCTTCAACCCGCCGGCTGCGTGGAACTGCTCGGTCGTGGGCTCGGGGTGGGTGTCGAAGATGCGCTGATCGGTGAATGCGATCCGCAGGCCGGCGGTGAGGAAAGCGGTGTCACGCAGCCGACGGGCGATGGTGTCGGCCGAGAACTGCGTCGTCTCGAAGACGTCGGGGTCGGGCCAGAAGCTGATGGCCGTGCCGGTGTCCGTGGCCTCGGCGATCGTCTCGACCGGTCCCTGCGGGATGCCGCGGACGTACTCCTGCCGCCATAGCTTGCCGTCGCGACGGACCTCGGCGACCAACCGCTGTGACAGCGCGTTGACCACCGAGATCCCCACCCCGTGCAGGCCGCCTGACACGGCGTAGGCCTGCTTGTCGAACTTCCCGCCGGCATGTAGGACGGTCATGACGACCTCGAGCGCCGAGCGTCCCTCCTTGCGGTGCATCTCGACGGGGATGCCCGAGCCGTCGTCGCGGACGCGCACGCCCCCGTCAGCCAGCAGCGTCACCTCGATCAGCGAGCACCGGCCCGCCAGGGCCTCGTCCACGGCGTTGTCGACGACCTCCCACACCAGGTGGTGCAGGCCGCGCGGTCCGGTCGTGCCCACATACATGCCGGGCCGCTTGCGGACCGCCTCCAACCCCTCCAGCACGGTGATCTGCTCGGCGGTGTAGGCGGTCAGCGATGGCCTGCGGTCGCCCGGCTCGTCCGGCACCGCCGCGCTGCGCTGTGCCAACCCGTGATCCTCCTCGCCCACCGCGTCGCTGGCGCGTCGTACACCGCCGCTCGCAGGCGGCCGAGGCACGACCGCTGCCCGGCTACGGTGGCGGTACTGCGTCGCTTGAGGACATCCTGACGGGCCCGGATCGGCCCTGAGATGCTTGGGGGAATCCTACCAGGAAAGGGCTGATCCGGCCGGATCGCACCGAGCGCTCAGCGGCTGTCGTCGGGGCGGCGAGCCAGACCCTGAAGCGGACCGACGATGACCTTCACGTCACCGACCAGGCCCGGACCCAACACCTCCTCGGCGCGTCTCGCGACCTCACCGGCGAGGTAGCCGACCTGCGTGGCCCACACGGACGTCTCGGCCCGGACCGTGAGCACGCCACCGGCCAGGCGCACCGGCTCGCACCGGCGCGCCAGCTCGGGTCCGACCAGCTCATCCCAGCGGCTGTAGACGGCAGCGCCTTCGAGGCGTCCCAACCATCGACGGCCGCGCGCTGCCTCACGGACGAGGTCGCTCAGGCGACGAGGATGGTTCCGGATCGGGTACGCGTCGTCACCGCTGAAGACCCAGTCCTGCCCCTCGTCGTGGTTCACCGTGTCGCCACCGTGCTGCGGCCGTCGACCACGCGGACGTCGACCACCGCTCCGCGCAGGGGGACGTCGTCCTCCACCGCCGCGGTGACCAGCACCTGGCCCCACCGCTGGCATGCCGCGGCGAGCCGTGCGCGCCGAGCCTGGTCCAGCTCAGCGAACACGTCATCGAGGAGCACGACGGGGTGGTCGCCGACCTCCGCCAGCACGTCGTAGGTGGCCAGCCGCAGAGCCAGCGCCAAGGTCCAGTGCTGACCGTGGCTGGCGTACCCGCGAGCGGGAAGACCGCGCACGCTCAGCTCCAGGTCGTCGCGGTGCGGGCCGACGAGCGTCACACCGCGGGCGAGCTCCTCGTCGGCGACCGCCTCCAGCCCGGCCCGCAGTTGCACGGCGAGGGCGTCGCGGTCGGGGACGCCGCAACCGGGATCCCCCGACACCACCAACCCGCAGCTGCTGCGGTAGGTCAGCGTCACCGGCTCGGGCAGGTCGGCGAGCTCGGCGTAGAACGCGCTGGTGGGGCCAGCCAGGGCGTGCACCGCGGCGACGCGGGCGGCGGTCAGCGTCGCCGCGTGAGCCACCAGCTGGGCGGTCCACACCTGCAGGGTCGCAGCCACATCGCCGCCGCGCCCACCGGCCGTCTTGAGCAACCGGTTGCGCTGGCGCAGCACCCGGTCGTAGTCCGAACGAGCTGCGGCGTACGCCGGGCGTCGCTGGGCCAGGACGTCATCGAGAAAGCGCCGTCGCTCGGATGGATCACCGGCCACGATCGCCAGGTCCTCCGGAGCGAACAGAACGACCCTGAGCACCCCGACCGCGTCGGACGTCTGGCGCACCGCCTGCCCGTCCACCCGCGCACGTGTCCCGGCTCCGGGCCGCAGCTCCAGCTCGATCTTCCGGCGTCGCCCCGCGTCGGTGTCGAGCTCGACCCGCACGTACCCGGCTTCGGCGTCGCGCCGCACCAGCGGCAGGTCCGACGCCACGCGGTGGGAGCTGCCCGTCGCCACCCTGTGGGCAGCCTCCAGCAGGTTGGTCTTGCCGTGCGCGTTGGGGCCGACCAGCAAGGTCACGCCCGGCTCGAAGGTGAGCTCCTGCTGCTCGTACGACCGAACGTCGACCAGTTCCAGTCGTCGGAGGATCACACGGTCCCCGTCCTGCGGCCGGACGACAGATGCTACGGGCAGGCACGACAAGCGGCGTTCGGTGGGCCGCCAGCAGCGGCGTCCGCGGCCGGCGAGCGGCACGTGGGCGACCGCCTGCGCCCGGCGACGCCGTCAGTTGTTGGTGCGGACGGGCATCAACAGGTAGATGAACTCCTCGCCCCCGTCGTTGCTGTGTGGCTTGACGACCGCGGGTTTCAGGCCGTCACGCAGCTCGATCACCACCTGTTCTGTCCCGGCTGCCTCGATTCCCGCCACGAGGAACATCGGGTTGAACGCGATCGACAGGCCCTCGCCGTCCACCTCCGCAGGTAGCGACTCGGTGGCGTCTCCAACCTCCTGAGCCCCGGCCGTCAACTCGACCGTGCCGTCCTCGAACCTCATCATCACCGGGGTGTTGGTTTGGCCCAGCGCCACGACCGCCACACGCTGCAGCGCGTCGTGCAGCAGAGCGCGATCCACGGTGACGCGCGTCTCGTACCCGGTGGGAAGCAGCTGGCGGTACTCGGGGAAGTTGCCCTCGATCAGGCGGGTGGTCAGCCGTCGATCGCCGAAAAGGAACGACGCCTGCCCATCCTCGAAGACGATCGTGACTTCGGCTCCACGTTCCGAGGCGGCGCGCGACGACTCCGACAGCGCTCGCGCCGGCACCAGCGCTTCGGCCGCGACACCGCGATCCCAGGCCACCTCGCGCACGGCCAACCGGTAGCTGTCGGTCGCTGCGGCGGTGAGGCGGTCGTCGCTGCCCTCCAGCTTCACACCGGTCAGCACGGGTCGTGCCTCGTCAGGCGAAGCCGCGCGCGCGACCTGTCCCACCATCCGCACGAACGGTTCGGCCTTGACGATGCCGCGTGGGGCGTCCTCGGCGGGTTGCGGTAGCTGCGGGAAGTCGTCGGCCGGCATCCCGCGCACCCCGAACGTCGCCCGCCCACACCGCAGGGTCACCCGGTCGCCGCCACCGCTGATGTCCACGGGCGCGTCGGGAAGTCTGCTGACCAGCTGCCCCAACAGCCGTCCGGGAAGCAACGCCGTCCCGGGCTCGTCGATGCGGACGGGGACCGACACCTCCGCGGCGAGCTCGAGGTCGGTCGCCCGGCACGTCAGCCGCCCATCGCGCGCGTCGAGCAGGACCCCGGCCAGCGCCGGCAGGGTCGCCCGCGCGGCCACGGTCCGGGTCGTCCAGGCGATGGCGTCGGTGAACTCGGTGCGCTCCGCGCGTAGCTCCACGGTTGCCTCCCTAGCCACGTCCGCGCTGGCGATCCAACACGGTCTTTCCCCACCCGTGATCACTAACCAGGACTGGTTCGTACATGATTCATCGTCGTCGTAGGGGCTGTGGAGTCGGTGGATGACCGACATCTGTGCAGGTCAACAGGGGATGCGGGCGGTGGATCACGTGTGGACCCCTGTTCGTACGGACGGTGTCCGTCCACATCTCACACCGTTGTGAGTCGCGTTGGGTGATGTGGTCCACAGACCATCCACCGTGTGTGCACCGTCCGTCCACGGCCGGGGTGCGAGGGCGTTGCGCTGGCGCGGCGCTGGCGTCGTGGGGCCGTGTCACCGGGTGCGGGCTGACGTCCGGACACGGCTGGTCAACTCCTGGACCTGGTCGTAGATCGCGCGCCGTTCCTGCATCAGGCGGGCGATCTTGTCGACGGCGTGCATCACGGTGGTGTGGTCGCGCCCACCGAAGGCTTTGCCGATGCGTGGAAGCGACAGATCGGTCAGCTCGCGGATGAGGTACATAGCGATCTGGCGGGCGGTGACCAGCTGTCGGCTTCGCGACGGCGAGCACAGGTCCTCCACCGTCAGGTCGAAGAACGCCGCGACCTCGTCCTGGATCAGCGACACGCCGATCTCGCGGGCGCTGTCGTCGGGGAACAGGTCCTTCAACACCATCTCGGCGAGCTCACGCGTCACCTCCGTGCGCTGCAGGCTCGCGAACGCCGTCACCCGGATCAGCGCGCCCTCCAGTTCGCGGATGTTGCTCTGCACCCGATCGGCGATCAGCTCCAGGACGGTCGAGGGCACCGACAGGTTCTCGTACGAGGCCTTCTTCTTCAGGATGGCGATGCGCGTCTCGAGGTCGGGCGGCTGGATGTCGGTCATCAACCCCCACTCGAACCGGCTGCGCAGGCGGTCCTCGAGTCGGGCGATCTGCTTGGGAGGACGGTCGCTGGAGATGACGATCTGCTTCTCGGCGTTGTGCAGCGCGTTGAAGGTGTGGAAGAACTCCTCCTGGGTGCGCTCCTTGGATTCCAGGAACTGGATGTCGTCGACCAGTAGGACGTCGGCCTGGCGGAACGTCCGCTGGAACGGGATGACCTGGTCGTCGCGGATCGCGTTGATGAACGCGTTCGTGAACTGCTCGGTGGTGACGTAGCGGACCTTCAGCCGCGGGTACAGCGACCGGACGTAGTGGCCGATCGCGTGCAGTAGGTGGGTTTTGCCCAGTCCCGCCCCGCCGTAGATGAATAGCGGGTTGTAGGCCCGCGCCGGTGCTTCCGCGACGGCGAACGCCGCGGCGTGGGCGAAGCGGTTGGAGGCGCCGATCACGAAGCGGTCGAAGACGTACTTGGGGTTGAGCTGCGTGGCGTCGTCAGCCGCCTCGGGGGGAGGCGTCGGAAGGTGGATGGTCGGCCCCGGAGGGCGGCCGGGTGCCTGCAGCGGGCGGACGTCGGTGGACGCGAGCGGGGCCGACTCGACGGTCGTGTCGTCGTCGAACGGGTGGCGCGCCGGGGGTAGCGCCACAGGCGGCTGGTCGGTGGCGGCGTCGGCGTCGTGGGACTCGGCGAGGTCGGTCTCGACCGGGGCGGGGTTGGGCTGGACCGTGATCACCACGTTGAGCGGACGCCCCGCAGCCCTGCTGAGCGCGGCGCGGAGATGGTGGCCACAGCGGGCGTCGAGCCACTCCCGCGCGAACGCGTGCGGGGCCGCCAGAACCACCGTGTCGTCGTTGAACCCCACCGGCGTGGTGGCGGCCAACCAGCGTCGCTGCGCCGGTGACGTCACGTTGGCCGTCAGACCGTCGAGGCTCTCGTCCCACAGGGTTGCCAGGTCGAACACGGCCGATCCCGCCACGCCCGTTCCTTCCTCGCCGCTGTCGCAACGCGGGGTTCCCGCGCAGCCCCACCGGTGACCGTCCACAGGGAATTCCACAGCTGTGGAAAGGACACCGCTGCCGTCCATCGTGGTCCCGCGCCGCGGCGGGCGGGGAAGGTCCGGCGCTGCCGGTCCGACCGTCGGCGGTGACACTGACGCCCCGATCCAGGTCCGGGGCGAGGCGGCACTCTAACGCGGCGCCGCGGCCTCCCGCAACCGTTTTCCACAGCGATTCGCGAGGCGGGTGATCCGCTGAGGGACGCGCGCCCCCGTGCGGACAACGCACGCGTCCGCGGCGGTGGCGGGGTAACAGCCGAAGGCCGGGAGCGTCCCCGGGTGCGTGTCCGGGAGCGTGTGACGTCCGGCCGCGTTGGCCGTTTGACCGTCGCTGGTCACCGTCCGTACACTTGGGCGTCCACACGCCGCCCACGCACCGGGCCGCTGCGACCGACCACCCCCGCACGGTCCCGCGTGTTCCCTGGCCTCGGGAGGGCCCAGCCCATGAAGCGCACCTACCAGCCCAAGAAGCGTCGCCGTGCCCGCAACCACGGCTTCCGTACGCGGATGCGCAAGCGCGCCGGCCGCGCCATCGTCAAGGCCCGTCGGAAGAAGGGCCGTTCGCGCCTGACGCACTGACGACCTGGTGGCCCGCTCCGCGGCGGTCGTCCCCGATCGCCTCCGCAACCCCCGTGCGGTGGCCAGCGTGCTGGGTTCCCGTCGGAAGCGTTCGGGGCGCCTGTGCGTGGCGCATGTCGCGGCAGGCCCGGACCACCACCAGGTCCGGATCGCCGTCAGCGCTTCCCGGCGCGTCGGGAAGGCCGTCGAACGCAACCGCGCCAAGCGGCTGTTGCGTGAAGCCGCGCGACACGTGCGCTGGGCGCCGGGGATCGACGTCGTGCTGGTGGCCCGGCCGGCCTGCGCGACAAGCACCTTGTCAGCGGTCCAGCGCGAGCTGCGGGAGCTGGCCAGCGCGTTGGGGACCCTGGCCGAGGACGGGGCGTGAGGGTGGCGCGGACGGTCACCCGCCCTTCGCTCGTCGCGCGGGCGCTCCTCGCCGTGATCGCGGCGTGGCGAGCGACCGCGCCATTCCGCCGGCCGACCTGCCGGTTCTTCCCCTCCTGCTCGCAGTACGCCGCGGAGGCGATCCGCCGCTACGGGGCGATCCGGGGAGGATGGGCTGCGGTACGGCGCTTGGGGCGCTGCCACCCGTGGAACCCCGGCGGCGTTGATCCGGTCCGCTAAGGAGAGCCCGTGAACCCGTGGCAGCTGCTGCTCGATGTGATCCAGGAGGGTTTGACCTTCCTGCACGGGCTGTTCGCACCTCTGTTCGGGGCGCACGCGTGGGGATGGGCGATCATCGGGCTGACCGTCGTCATCCGGGTCCTGCTGCTGCCGCTGGCCATGAAGCAGACGCGGAACATGCGAGCCATGCAGACGCTCGCGCCGAAGGTCAAACGGATACAGGCCAAGCACAAAGCCGACCGCGAGCTGCTCAAGAAGGATCCCCAGGCCTACCGCGACGGCCGTCAGAAGATGAACGAGGAGGTGATGGCTCTCTACCGGGAGCACAACGTCAACCCCATGGCAGGCTGTCTCCCGCTGCTGCTCCAGGCCCCGATCTTCTTCGCGCTGTTCCGGGTGCTCAACAACGCTCAACTGCAACTCAACGGTGACCGCATCGCCGCCGAGCCGTTCTACGTCTTCAGCCCGCTGGGTGCGGCAGCGAACAGCGGCGTGTGGGGGTGGGTGCTGATCGTGGGGATGGCCGCGACCATGTTCGTCACCCAGCGCCAGATGATGGGCCGGACCCAAATGGAGGGCGCGCAGGCTCAGCAGCAGAAGATCATGCTGTACGTGATGCCGGTGTTCCTGGCCGTGATCGCACAGAGCCTGCCGATCGGTGTCCTGCTGTACTGGGTGACGACCAACCTGTGGCAGCTGGGCCAGCAGGCGATCATCATCCGTGAGGTCCAGCACGAACAGGGCGCCGAAGACGTCGAAGTCGCGCGCAAGACGAACCGTCCGGCCGGAGCCGGGCAGAAGAAGCGGTCGAACGACCGGTCGAAGGATCGATCCGAGCGGGCTCGGAAGGGTTCAAGCAAGCAGTCCAAGGACCGTGTGAAGGGCGCGCCCCGCACCGCGCAGGCGCGCCCCTCGGAGCATCTCCCCTCGCGTCGGGGAGGCTCCAAGGACTCCAGGAGACGCAACGCATGAGTAGACGTCTGAACGTGGAGGCCGCGTCGCTCGAACAGGCGGTACGCCGTTTGCTGTCCGAGGTCGCCGGCGTGGACGAGGACGAGGTCACCGTCGACCTCGGAGCGGCCGGCTTCGACCTCGATGCGGTCGGCGGCGTCCGTCTGACGCTCGTGATCCCCGAGCCCGCGACGATCGAGGACGAGCAGGGCGAGGGCGGGGAGGACGAAGAAGACGAAGAAGAGGACGCAGAGGAGGAGGAGGCCGGGATCACCCTCGACGACCTCGACGAGGAGGCGGAAGCTGCCGCCGATTTCCTCGAGGGGGTCCTCGACGCCATGGAACTTCCCGGCGACATCCAGATCCGGGTCCACGAGGACCGTGCTGAGGTCGAGGTGATCAACGTCGGTAGCGGCCGACTGATCGGGCGGCGAGGCCAGACGCTCGACGCCATCCAGGAACTGGCGCGTTCGGCCCTCCAACGCCGTTTCGAGCGGCGGTCGCGGGTCATGATCGACGTCGAGGGCTACCGCGCACGCCGGCTGGAACGCCTCCTCGACAAGGCGCAGGAGGCGATCGACGAAGCGTTGGACAGCGGCGAGCCCCAGCGCCTCGAGCCGATGGACGTCTACGAGCGGAAGGTGGTCCACGGGGTGGTCGCCGAGCGCGACGGCGTCAGCAGCAGCAGCCGCGGCAGGGAGCCAACGCGCCGCGTGATCATCGAGCCCGATCGCTAGCGCGGCGGCCAGCGAGCTGCTGCGGGAAGGATGGCGGCCGGGGCGTTCCACGTGGAACGTGCCGGACCGCGACGGGCGCCGTGGCACGCCGCGGACGTCGGTCAACCGCTCGCAGCCGGCATCCGGGGTTCCACGTGGAACGGCGTTGAACCGCGCCCCGGTCACGTTGCATGTTCCACGTGAAACAGCATCCAGCGGGGTAGCCCCGCTCCGAGCCGCCCATCAGAGAACTGGGGGCAAGTGTCCGCGCGATCCGCCGGCCCTCCACCGGGTCTTGAGGCTCTCCTCGGGCGCTACGCGGACGCCGTCCGCGCCAGCCCCCACAACCTGCTGTCCCCCCGAGGGCTCGCGGAGCTGGAGACGCGCCACATCCCCGAGGCGCTCGCGCTGGCGGAGCTCCTCCCGGGGGGGCCGGCGTTGGTCGACGTCGGCTCCGGTGCGGGGTTGCCTGGCATGGTTATCGCCTTGGCCCGCCCTGACCTCGAGGTGACCTTGGTCGAGGCCACCGCGAAGAAGGCCCGGTTCCTGGAGCGGGCCGTGGAGGACCTCGACGTGGGCGTGGTGGTCGTGAACGCTCGCATCGAAGCGGACCGTTGCCTGGCGGGGCGCTTCGATCTCGCCACGGCCCGTGCGGTGGCGCCCCTCGATCGACTGGTGGAGTGGGTCATTCCCATCCTGCGCCCCGGCGGACGGCTGTACGCGGTCAAGGGAGAACGGTGGCGATCCGAGCTGGATGCCGCCGGGGCGGCCCTGCGTCACGTCGGCGCCGAGGTCGTGGCAACGCCCCCGGACCCCCGCACGTTCACCGCTTCCGTCGACCCCCCGCTGCGGACTGTTATCATCGCGCGGTCCGCGTGAACGAAGGGTCGCCGTGCTCGACTGGTTCCGTCGCGCTGACGGCCGCGACGGCGCCGGTCGCCCGGACCCTCCTGATGCTGCCGACGCGGCGGACGCGGCCGACGCCCCGGTTCCCACGGATGCCCCGGACGCTCCCGAGGCCGCGGACGCGGCCGACGCCCCGGTTCCCACGGATGCCCCGGACGCTCCCGAGGCAGCCGACGCGGCGCCGATCGAAGACGTGGCCGCGGTCCCCGTGCCCCTGCCCCCGGATGCTCCGGGGTCCGAGCCGACCGACGCCCCGGCAGGGGGGCAGTCGTCACACGCCGAGTCGTTCGCGCCGGATGTGACCGCGATGGCGGGGCGCCAAGCGCACATCGTCTGCATCGCCAACCAGAAGGGCGGCGTCGGCAAGACCACCACGGCGGTGTCGGTCGCCGCAGCGTTGGCCGACGGTGGTGCCCAGGTCCTGCTCGTGGACGTCGACCCGCAGGGCAACGCCACGACCGGCCTGGGCCTGCGAGTGGGGGAGGGCGCGCCGTCGACCTACCGCGTCCTGGTGGATGGCCTCGCCGTCGAGGACGCGACCGAGCCGACCGCGGTCCGCGGGCTGCACTGCCTGCCGTCAACGCTCGACCTGGCCGGCGCCGAGATCGAACTGGTCCCCGCCTTCTCCCGCGAGTTGCGCCTGTCGCGCGCGCTCGATGAGGTCCGCGACCTGTACGACCTGATCATCGTCGACTGCCCACCGACGCTCGGGCTGCTGACGGTCAACGCGCTGGTGGCCGCCGATCTGGTGATCCTGCCGATCCAGTGCGAGTACTACGCCCTCGAGGGCGTGGGCCAGCTCACCCGGACGATCGACATGGTCCAGCGCAACCTTAACCCTCGACTAGAGATCGGCGGTGTCGTCCTGACGATGTTCGACGCGCGGACCCGTCTCGCCCAGCAGGTCGTCGATGAGGTGCGGAGCCACTTCGGCGATCATGCGTTCCGAACCGTCATCCCCCGAAGCGTTCGCCTGTCCGAGGCGCCTGGCTACGGCCAGCCGATCACCGTCTACGCGACCGCGAGCCGCGCTGCTCGGGCGTACCGGCGGCTCGCCGATGAGATCGCCGAGAGGCTCGCACTCCCCGTCCGCGCCTTGTCCCCGATCGACCAGCTCATCGGCGCGGCCAACGTGTCCGGCCACAACCCACCCGGAGGACGGTAGTCATGACCGAACGACGCGGACTCGGACGGGGCCTGTCAGCTCTCATCCCCAACGAGCAGGCAACCGACGGACTCCGTGAGCTGCCGGTGAGCGCCATCGCGCCCAACCGGCGCCAGCCCCGCGGCGTCTTCGACGACGACGAGCTGGCCGAGTTGGCGGCATCGATCCGCGAGGTCGGGCTGCTCCAGCCGATCCTGGTCCGCGAGGTCGGGATCGACCGCTACGAGGTGGTCGCAGGCGAGCGGCGGCTGCGGGCAGCCAAGCTGGCCGGGCTGACCCGGATCCCGGCGCTCGTGCGCCCCACCTCCGACGCGGATCTGCTCAAAGAGGCCCTGATCGAGAACATCCACCGGGTGCAGCTGAATCCGTTGGAGGAGGCCGCGGCCTACCAGCAGCTGCTGGAGGACTTCGCCGTCACCCAGGAGCAACTCGCGGCCCGCCTCGGGAAGAGCCGCCCGACGATCAGCAACGCGCTCCGGCTGCTGTCGCTGCCGCCCGCGGTCCAGCGCAAGGTCGCGGCCGGGGTCCTGACCGCGGGGCACGCCAAGGCGCTGCTCGCACTGGAGCGGCGCGAGGACCGCGAGCGCCTCGCCGAGCGCATCGTCGCCGAGGGCCTGTCGGTGCGCGACACCGAGGAGGTGGTGCGGCTGCGCTACCTCGGCGCTGCGCCGGCCCCGTCCCTGCAGCCATCCGCCGACGTGGCCCCGCGGCCGCCCCGCCGGCGCGTCACCGCACCCGGCCTGCGCGAGCTCGAGGAGCGTCTGTCCGACGCGTTGGCTGCCCGGGTGAAGGTGACGGTGGGTGCACGCAAGGGCCGCATCACCGTGGACTTCGCGTCGGTCGACGATCTGGAGCGGATCGTGGGGATCGTCGCCCAGGGGCTGCAGACGACCATCCCAGTGCAGGAGACATCACTCCGGTAGGACGACGACCTCCTCGTCGTCCTCCTGCGGGGCGTGGAGGACCTCGATCTCGCCGTCGTCACGACCGAGGATGGCTGCGTCGGCCAGCCCGACGAACAGGCCGTTCTCCGCGATGCCTGGCACCAGCGCCAACAGCGACTCCATCACCTCGGGGTCCTTGATCCCACCAGGCATGCGGGCGTCGAGGATGAGGTTGCCGTTGTCGGTGCGGTACTCACCGCCGTCGCGGGCGGTGACCTCGAAACCCAAGCCCTCGACCACGTGGGCGACCGAACGACGGGCGAACGGGATCACCTCGAGCGGGAGGGGGAAGCTGTCGCCGAGCCGCTCGACGACCTTGTCGGGGGTTGCGATGACGATCATCCGGGCGCAGTTCCATGCGACGACCTTCTCGCGCAGCAGCGCCCCGCCGCCGCCCTTGGTGAGGCTCAGGTCGTGGTCCAGCTCGTCGGCGCCGTCGACGACCATGTCCAGGTCGAGGAGCTGGTCGGGGTCCAGGAGCGCCAGCCCCAGCTCCCGGCAGCGCTGAGCCGTCTCCTCCGAGGTGGGCACCCCAGCGACGTCCAGCTCACGTTCCGCGAGCGCCTCCAGGAAGCGCGCAACGGTGCTCCCGCTGCCGAACCCCATGCGCATGCCGTCTTCCACCAGCTCCGCCGCAGCGCGACCAGCGGCACGCTTCCCGGTCTCGTTCACGACTGCCCTCCCGGCCCGGTGACCCCGTGTGACCCTACGCGACCAGCGCCCCGGCAGCGAGACCCGCGGCCGAGCGGCGATGACGGGCGGGAGTGAGATGGCTACTTAGAGATAGTTCGGCGTGGGGTGCGTTGATCATCCACCATCGCTGGTCCCCAACGCGAGCTGAAGCAAGCGCTCGGCGAGGTCCGCGAACGACATCCCCGCGGCCAGCGCGGCCAGGGGCAGCAGCGACGTCTCCGTCATACCGGGACAGGTGTCGAGCTCCAGCAGCCACGGTGTCCCGTCGGCGTCGACGATCAGGTCGGCCCGGGACACGTGGCGTGCCCCGACCGCGTCGTAGGCGGCGACGGCGGCCTCGGCGCACCGGTCCAGCACGTCCTGTGCCAAGCGCGCCGGGACGTGGAACTCGGTCGCTCCCGCCGTGTACCGCGCGGCGAAGTCGTACACCCCGTCACGGGGGTCGATCTCGACCGGCGGGAGCGGTTCGCCGTCGACCACCGACACGGCGACCTCGGTTCCGGTGACGCGCCGCTCGATCAGGACGGCGTCGGCGTAGGACAGCGCCCCCACCACCGCCCCGGGCAGCTGCTCGGCTTCCTCGGCGTAGCCCACACCCAGAGCCGACCCGCCGGTGGCCGGCTTGACCACCAGGGGGACGCCCAGCTCATCGGCGATGCGGTCCATGGCGGCCGACACGCCGGCGTCGCGGAACGCCTGCGCGCTCAAGCTGACGTGGTCGGGCGTGGGGATCCCCGCCCGCCGGTACAGCCCCTTGCTGATCGGCTTGTCCCAGGCCAGCGCTGACGCGAGGTGGTCGGGGCCTGTGTAGGGGATCTCGAGGAGCTCCAGGATCGACTGGATCGTGCCGTCCTCGCCCATCGCGCCGTGCAGCGCGATGAACGCCGCATCGAACCCGCCACTGGTGAGGTGGCGGACGAGGTCGCTGTCGACGTCGAGGCGTGTCACGGGGTAGCCGCGGTCACCGAGGGCGTCGGCGACACGCCCTCCGGACCTCAGGCTGACCTCACGTTCCAGTGAGAGCCCGCCCGAGATCACCGCCACGTGTGGCAGGTGGGTGTCCTGGCCGTGTGCCACGGTCGCTCCTGCCTGGGCGTCGGTCAGCCCCGGGTGCCGTAGACGGCACGGACCAGCTCCACCTCGTCGTGGAGCAGCTCACCCAGCCGGGCAACGCCCTCCCGGATCCGGTCCGGCGTCGGGTACGAGAACGACAGCCTCAGCTGGTGGCTGCCCTGGCCGTCGGCGTAGAAGCCGCGCCCGGGAACGTACGCAACGCGGTGGTTGATCGCCTTGGCGAGCAGGTCGGAGGTGTCCACGCCGTCGGGGACGGTCACCCACACGTAGAACCCCCCGGTCGGCCGCGTCCAGCGGGAATCTGGCGGGAAGTGCTCGTCGAGCGCGGCGAGCATCGCCTCGGCCCGTTCGCGGTACACCTCCCGGAAGCGCTTGACCTGTTCGCGCCACGCCTGTCGCGACAACCAGTTCTCCACCACCATCTGGGTCAGGTTCGACTGGCACAGGTCCGCTGCTTCGCGCAGCAGGATGAACTTGTCGCGGACCGGGCCGGGCGCGGCGACCCAACCCACGCGAACGCCGGGAGCGAACGTCTTCGACACCGTCCCGACGTACACGACACGGTCTGGGATCAACGATCGGAGCGCCGGCCAGGTCTCCCCGGCGAAGTCCAGCAGCCCGTAGGGGTTGTCCTCCAACACGATCAGGTCGTGGCGCTGAGCGAGTTCGGCGATGCGCTCGCGGCGCGGCACCGACAGCGACACCCCGGCGGGGTTCTGGTGGTTGGGGATGGTGTACAGGAACGTGATGGTGCGTCCCGCCGCCCGCAGGCGCGAGATCGTCTCTTCCAACGCTTCGGGGATCAGCCCCTGGTCGTCCATCTCGACGTGGGCGACCTCCGCCTGATGGGAGGACAGGGCGCCCAGCGCCCCGACGTAGGTGGGTCCCTCCGCCACGACCACGTCGCCGGGATCGACGAACAGCTTGGTGATCAGCTCCAGCGCCTGCTGGCCCCCCACCGTGACGACCAGGTCGTCGACGTGCGCGGGGACTCCCTCGGCAGCCATCACCTCGATCAGCTGTTCGCGCAGGTCAGCGCGACCTTCTCCTTCGCTGTACTGCAGCGCGGTCGCCCCGTGGTCGCGCAGGACCTGCAGCACCGCGTCCTCCACCGCGGCGAGATCCAACGCTGCCGTGTAGGGCATGCCCCCGGCCAGGCTCACGACCTCCGGCCGGGACGCGACCGCGAACAGCGCCCGGATCTCGGAGGCGGACAGTCCACGGGTGCGCTCCGCGTACCGCCGCAGGTACGGGTCGCTGTCGAGTCGCACGGACCTCCCGTCCACTCGTAGCATCGAGGAGCCTACAGCTAGCCTCTGTTGCCCCGTTGCCGGGAGGTCCAGGTGCCCGTCGAGCCGCGCAGCGAGATGCTCAGCACCGGACCTCCGGCGGTCGAGACCGGTGACGAACCGCCGCTGCGCCGCTACGTCGCTCCAGGCGGCTGGCGTCGGGCCATCACGGGGTTCGTTCTCGGCGCGGCGGTCGGGGCGCTGATCGGCCTGGTGTTGCCCCGCGACGAAGGCCCCCGCCGCACGGTCGAGCCCGACGAGTGGCCGACTCCCGTCGAGATCTGATGGGCCGTCGGGTCGTTGAGCTCACCGCCGAGGAGCTGGACCTGCTCCCCGAGCGCTGCCAGCACTGCCTGTTCTGGGAGCTCGGCACCGCCCGGCCGATCGAACGGCTGGGTTCGACCCACGATCACCACGACGAGCTGGCCGCCGATCCGCTGACCCAGAAGTGCGCGTGGTGGCGGGGGATGGAGTTGGAATGGGGATCTCCGGGCCGGTTCGTCCGCGTCGACGGGGAGGGTGTCGGGTGGTGCCTGCTCGGCGATCCCGGGGCGTTCGCCTCACGCCGCCGCCCCGTCCCGCCGCCCTCGTCCGACGCCCTGTTGCTGGCGACGATCTGGGTCGAGCCGCCGTTCCGTGGTGCCGGCGTGGGACGCTTGCTGCTGCATGCGGCAGTGAAGGAGGCGATCCGGCGCGAGCGCCGGGGCGTCGAGGCGTACGGTGACCGCAAACACCGCGACGCCGCCTGCGTGGCGCCGTGCACATGGTTGCTGCACGAGGGCTTCGTGGTGCATCGCGAGCATCCTCGTTACCCGCTGCTCCGCCTCGATGTCCGGTCGGTGGCGCGCTGGACCGAGACGTTCGAGCACGCGGTGGAACAGGCCCGGTCCCGGCTGGCCCGCCGCGAGCTGGCCCCGGCGCCGCACCGCCCGTCGGTCGGTCGCGGGTAGGCGGGTCGCGGAGCGCTGGTCGGTCACGTGGCCGCGCCAACGCCGGGTCGCGGTCACCCCGCGGCGGCCAACGCCCGTTCGTCGGTCAGGAAGGTCGTGACCGCCTCGGTGAGCGCTTCGGCGATGCCGTCCTGGAAGCGCGATTGCTGCAGGCGCCGTCCTTCCTGCGGATGGGTGAGGAACCCCGGCTCGACGATCACGGCAGGAGCTCGCGACTCGCGCAGCAGCGCTGACGCCGACGGATGGCAGCGGCAGTGCAGGCTCCCGATCTGCTCGACGATCGCGCCGACCGCCAGCTCCGCCAGTTCCCGGCCGGCTTCCGACTCGAACTCGCCGTCGCCGAAGTAGTACGCGGCGGTGCCGTGAGCGGCGTGCGAGTCCGCGCCGTTGAGGTGGATCGACAGGATCAGGTCGACCTGCTCGTCGTTGGCCAGGCGAGCACGCTCGGACTTCGACGGGGTCGTCTGCGGGCCCCGTGACAGGGTCACGTTCACCCCGCGGGCCAGCAGGCGCCCCGCGAGCCGGTTGGCGATCTGCCAGCTGATGTGGTGCTCACGGACCCCACCGGGCCCGTCGAATCCGGGCTCGTCGGGACCGTGCCCGGGGTCGACCAGGATCCGCGCCCCGGCCAGCGACGGGCGGCGGGGCGCCCGCCGCAGCGCCTCGCGCTCCCGGACGGTCGCTGCGGCAGCGGACTGGTGCTGGCGGTGGAGGCGTCGGACCGCTTCGATGACCTCGCGACCGGCGATGCCGTCGACGCGGAGTCCCGCGTTGAGCTCGAAGTCGCGGACCGCCTCGGCGGTCTGCGGACCGAACACCCCGTCCTCGTACCCGGCGTCGAAACCCAACCGGTTCAGCCGCCGCTGCAGCTCCTTGACGTCGTCCCCGCGCAGCATCGGGTCGGTCAGGTACAGACGGCGGTCGCCGAGGCTCCGTCCGGCCTCGACCAGCGCCCGCCAGGTGTCGGGACCAACCAGCCCGTCGGCGGTCAGGCCGCGCTGCTGCTGGAACGCGCGCACCGCCGCCTCGGTGACTGAGCCGAACTCGGCTGGTTCGTCGTCGCTGCACGAGTGGCCGAGGTCCGCCAGGCGCAGCTGGATGTCGCGCACCGCCGGGCCGGCGGCGTGGCGTCCGATCGATTCCATCCTGCGCAGCCTACGGTCACTGCGATCGCGTCAGCGATGCCGACCGTCCAACGTGGCGACGAACGGTGGGGGGCGGGCGCCGCCACGGTCAGGCGATGAACTCCTGCAGCTCTGCGAGGAGCGCCTGCTTGGACTTGGCTCCCACCAGGCGCTTGGCGATCTCGCCGTCCTGGAACACGATCAGCGTCGGGATCGACATCACGCCGTACTGACGGGCGACCTGTGGGTTTTCGTCGACATTGAGCTTGACCACCTTCAGGCTGCCGTTGTGCTCCGTGCCGATCTCGTCCACGATCGGTGCGATGATCCGGCAGGGGCCGCACCACTCGGCCCAGAAGTCGACCAGCACCGGCCGGTCGGCCTCGAGGACCTCCGCCGTCCACTCAGCGGTGGTCACCGCCGTCGTCGCCATGCGTTCGCTCCTTGTCGTCTGCGCCAGTCAACACGACCGGCCACGGGGCCATTCCGACCCCGACGCGGTTCACTCGAGCGCGGCCAGGTACCGCTCGGCGTCGATCGCGGCGCGGCACCCGGTGCCGGCGGCGGTCACCGCCTGTCGGTAGACGGTGTCCACCGCGTCGCCGCAGGCGAACACCCCCGAGACGCTGGTGGCGGTGCTCGGTTCGTCGACGAGGAGGTAACCGCCGGGGTCCATGTCGAGCTGACCCTCGAACAGCGAGGTGTTGGGGATGTGACCGATGGCGAGGAACACGCCTTGGCAGCCGAACTCGTGCTGGTCACCGGTCCTGGTGTCCTCGAGCCGCACTCCGGACACGGCGCCGTCGCCGAGGATCTCCTGCACCGTGGTGCTCCAGAGGAAATCGACGCGGTCGTTCTTGAACGCGCGTTCGGCCATCACCTTGGAGGCGCGCAGCTGGCCACGACGGTGGATCACCGTGACCCTCTCGGCGAACTTCGCCAGGAACGTGGCTTCCTCCATGGCGGAGTCGCCACCTCCCACCACGACCACGTGCTGGTCGCGGAAGAAGAACCCGTCACACGTCGCGCAGGCCGACACACCTGCTCCCCACAGCCGGTCCTCGCCGGGGACGGACAGCCGTTTGGGGCGCGCGCCGGTCGCGATGATCAAGGCGCGGGTGAAGAACTCCCCGTCGTTGACGACGACGCGAAACGGCCGCCGTGACAGGTCGACCTCAGCGGCGTCGTCGGTGAGGTAGCTGGCGCCGAACCGCTCCGCCTGGGCACGCATGTCTTGGACGAGCTTCGGACCGTCGATCCCCTGCGGGAAGCCCGGGTAGTTCTCGACGTCTGTGGTCAACGTCAGCTGCCCGCCGGTGGGGCCTCCCGCCTGCACGCCTTCGATCACCAGCGGCTTGAGGTTGCCGCGGGCGGCGTACAGCGCCGCCGTCAACCCGGCGGGGCCACCTCCGACGATGATGACGTCCCGGACCTGGGACCGGATCTGGGACCGGACCTGGGACCGGGCCTGGGAGACGTCACGAGATCCGTCGGCCGCCATCCGATGCCCTCCTCCCAGACCCCGTTCGCTGCAGCGTAACGGGTCGCTCCGACCCGGCATTCCCCTCACGACCCGGTGCCGGACAGCCCGAGATCGACGACGACGTCCACCGGTACGCTGCGCCGTCTGCTGCCAGCGACATCCCGCGTCCTTGAGCCCGCCGTGCCCACCACCACCTGCACCCGCCATCCGGGCGAGGAGACCCGCCTGGCCTGCTCGGCGTGCGGTGATCCGGTCTGCCACCGCTGCGTCGTCGCCACCCCCGTCGGGCAGAAGTGCCCACGGTGTGCCCGGCAGGCTCACGGCGCCCGCGCACGCGGCAAACCGCGCCAGCTGGTCAAGGCCGGTGCCGCCGGGATCGCAGCCGCGGCCGCCGGAGGGGTGCTCCTGGCGATCTTCATCCGGGGCACGCGCGGTTGGTTCACGCTGATCGCCAGCGGCTTCCTGGGCTACGGGATCGCACGGCTGGTCGACCGGGCCGGGGAGCGCAACCGGGCCACCGCCTTCCGGGTGGGGGCGATCGCGTTCGCGGTGGTGTCGGTCGAGGTGGCGTGGTTGCTGTTGGGCCGGGCGCTGCCCGGCGGGCTCCACGTCCTGACCTACCTGGCTGCGGCGTACGGCGCCTGGGTGGTGTACCGCTAGCTGGCTCAGCCGGCGCGGTCGTACTGGCTGAAGCTCAACACCTGGCAGTCGGAGCGGGCGACGGCCCACGCCTCGACCCGGCGGTACGTCGCGGCGTTGGGATCCTCGGCGGCGAACGCGTAGACGATCGCCGGTTCGCCGCGGTAGCGGGCCACCTCGATGTAGACCGGGACGACCGGGGTGCGGGCCGACTGGAGGATCTCGGGCAGGCAGCGGCGGACGTCGTCGGCTGCGGCGCCCACGCGTTGACGCAGCGGGTCGTCGGCCGGCACCGGGACAGCCTGCTGCGCTCCTGCGTGCGGGACCTGGTCGCCGATCCCCTGGCGTTCCTTTTCCGCGGCGGTGTCCGCGTGGTTCTCGGCAGACATCGACTGGGCGGCCTGCTGGCCTTCGACTCCGGTCAGCTGGGCCTGGAGCCGGTCGGCGTACGCCGCCGCCTCGTCGGCGCCAAGTCCGGGCGGGATCACCGCGCGGATGTCGACGTTGACGGCGAGCCGTTGCAGCTCGAGGTCGGAGTAGTCGTTGCGGGTCTCGATGACCGGGACGTCCAGGGCCGGGTGTCCTTCTCCCACCGGTGCGGCCTGTTCGGGTGCGCGATCGGCACCGCCTCGCAGGAGCCAGCCGGCACCGACCCCGACCACGACGATCAGCGACGCGGCCGCAGCCGCGACGCCCAGCGTCCGCCACGGCGCGTGGCGGCGCCGGGCGGCGGCGAGTTCGTCGCCGTGCGTGCGTTGGCGTGCGACCTCCGCCGCAACGACCTCGCGCAGGTGGTCAGCGAACCCGGGCGGGGGCGTGACCTCACCCATCGAGTTGAGCGCTCGTTCCGCACGGCGGATCCGCTCCACCGTGTCGCGCAAGGCCGGGTCGCGGGCGAGGTCGGCCTCGACGGCCGCACGCTCGTCCGCGTCGAGCTCACCTGCCAGGTAGGCGGAGAGCCGCTCGCCGGTCTCCACGGATCCTCCATCGGTCGTCACTGGTCCGAGGTCGTCACGGGCACGGGGGTTCCCTACCTGTCGAGGTGGTCGGCGAGGAGGTCGGCCAGGCGGGCCCGGGCTCGGTGGACCCGGCTCTTGACCGTGCCGATCGGCAGGCCTGCGACGTCGGCTGCCTCCACGTAGGTCAAGCCCTCGATCGCGACGAGGATGAGCAGCGTGCGGCTCACCTCGTCGAGCTGCAACAGCGCCCGCTGGACGATCGCCCCGGTGTCGGCCGCGATCACGGCGTCGTCGTGCCCGGATGCTGTGTCGTCGACCGCGTCGGGGACGTCCGCCACAGGGGTGCTGGGCCGACGGGTCCGCTTGCGGGCCAGGTCGTTGCAGGCGTTGATCGCCACGCGGTACACCCACGTCGACAGCTTGCTGTTCGCCGAGAACGTCGCCGCCCGGCGCGCGATCGCGACGAACGTGTCCTGCGTGGCGTCCTCGGCGTCGGCGTGGTTGGCGAAGTAGCGGTAGCAGATCGCGTAGACGCGGCGGCTGTAGCGGTCCATCAGCTCGGAGAACGCCTGGTCGCGGTCGCGCCCGGCGACGTACGACGCCAGGACGTCCTCGTCGGTGACGGTGCGGAAAGCCCCTGGCCCGTGGACCGCCTGCGGGCGGGTCTCGGCGGTCACGCGTCCGGCGCGGGGGAGAGCTGTGACGACCGATCGGCCGATGCGTTGAGAGCTTCCGACTCGACGACCGGCACGCCGGCAGGATCGTCGCGGAGCGCCTGTGTGGCCAGCAGGGCGATCAGGGCCAGCACCACACCCCCGAGGAAGGCGGCCAGCCAGCGCCGGCGCGTGTCGGGGCGGGTCGGCCTCGGCACGGCAGCGACGTCGCCGCGTTCCCCCCCGCCGCCGGTGGGCAGCCGACGCCCGTCGACCAGCGTCGCGGTGAGCTCGGCCGGGCGAGTGTGCACCAGCGGCGCGAGCGCGGCGGCGACGGCGTTCCCGTCGACGTAGCGTTGGTCGCGGTCGCGCCGCGTGCAGGTCACCACCACACGATCCAGCGCCCGCGGCACGTCTGCGCGCACCGTCCGCGGCGGGGGCAGCTCCCGCGACAGGCGCGCCGCGGCGGTGGCTGTGGGGGTGTCACCCTGGAAGGCCGGCTCCCCGGTGAGGCACTCGTACAGGACCACCCCCATGGCGTAGACGTCGGCGCGCGCGTCGACCTCATGCCCCGCGAGCTGCTCGGGAGCGAGGTACGCCGCGGTCCCGATCACCGTCCCGGGGCGTGTCAGGGTGTCGTCGCGGCTGCCGAGCGCCTTGGCGATCCCGAAGTCGGTGACCTTCGCCAGTCCGTCCTGGGTGAGCAGGATGTTGCCCGGCTTGACATCACGGTGGACGAACCCGCGCTCGTGCGCCTCCCCTAGCGCCAGCGCCATCTGCTCGCCGAGGGCCGCGACCACCAGCGGGTCCAGCCCCCGGCCCTCCTGGATGACGGCCCGCAGCGCTGGCCCGTCGATGTATTCCATCACCAGGTAGACGAGGTCGTCCTCCTGGCCGGTGTCGTAGATCGCCACGGCGTTGGCGTGGACGACCTGCGCGGCGGCCTGCGCCTCGCGGCGGAAGCGTTCCACAGTGGTGGCGTCGCCGGCGAGGTGTGGATGCAGCAGCTTGACCGCGACCGAGCGGTCGAGGACGGTGTCGTGGGCACGCCACACGATCGCGACCCCGCCGGTGGCGATCGGCTCCTCGAGCTGGTAGCGGCCCGCCACGATCCGGGCAACCCCCGGCCACGTCGGTCCGCTCACGCGCCGCCGGCCGCCCGTTGTGCCGGCTGTGTCCGACGTGGGCGGTACCAGTGGGGCGGCGGGCGCGTCGAAGTCCGTCCCACCGGTGATGGTCGGCTGGTCGTGGAGCGAGGGGCCCGTGGGTTCGTCGGGGGTCATAGCTGCAGTGGCCGTTGCTTGGTGGCGGTCCGGGTGGTCAGGCTGTCGAACCAGCCGATGTCATCCAGGACGACCGTGTCGGCGGTACGCCGCACCACGACCGTCACCATCTGCTCGGCGATGCTGAACTCGACGAGTTCGGCGCCGCGGTCGGCAGCCTCCTGTTGCGCCGCGTCGGCTGCCGCGGAACGGTCCCGCCCCGCTTCGACGTAGGCGCGGGCGCCCGCCCGCGCGATCTCCTGAGCGGCATCCTCGACCGTGACGGCGTTGAGGCCGGTCACGACCGCTTCGTACCCGACGAACGCCAGGACCGCCATGATCACAACGAGCTGTCCGAGCCAGCCGGTGACGATCCCTCCGGTCTCGCGCATCTCAGGACCTCGCTGCTTCGTTGCCTCGTCTGCCGTCCGTCGCCGCGATCGCCGCCCGCGCGTGGCGCACCCGAACGCCACGGGGGTGACCCGCCGGTCAGTGGCCAAGAGTACGTCGGCAGGCGCGCACAGGGAAGGGCCGGTATGGCGCTCTCGGCCCGGCGGGTCGACGCGTCAACCGCTGGGTTCCCGGGTGCCTTCTCGTACCACCGCGAGCTGTGGCCGGTGGGGCCGCAGACGACGGTACAGCCACCAGGCGAAGAGAAACAAGAAGAAGCCGCCGAGCGTGAGGAAGGTGCTCCCGCTGATCGCGGTGGACTGCACCGCGATCGTGGCGTTGGCGAGCTCGAGCCAGGGACTGCCCTCCGGGTCGATCGCACCGGGAGTCTTGACCCGCACCTGGACGGGGATCCGACCGGCGGCCTGGGCGGTGACCGGGATGGAGATCGTCTGGTGACCGCCTTCTGGGAGGGTCACCAGACGGGCGTCGCCACGCGGGAAGGCCAGCTTCGCCGAGGCGTCGAACTCGATCACCACCCGGATCGGTTCGCCGGCCGGGCGGCTGACCGTCACCGGGATGACCTGTTCATCACGGCCGGTGAGAGTGACCGACGTGTTGGCGGGGACCCGGATCTGGCCTGCTCCGGCCTCCAGCGCAGCGTCGACCGCCTCGACCACCGCTCGGGCACGGTCGGGCCGGTCGGGCAGCCACCACGTCGAGGCGGTCCTCAGCAACGTCAGCTCCAGCTCGTCCCAGGTCCGACCCGCGACGCGGTCGCTCTCGATCGCGTCGCGCAGGGCTGTCAGGCGGTGGCGGGTGGTCCCGACCTGGCGTGCGAGGCCCGGCGGGAGGGCTTGGCCAGCCTCGCCCAGGCCGCTGACGGTGCTGCGACCCTCGGCCTCGCTCACCAGATCGTCCAGGTCGACCGGTCGCAGCCACGGCGCAGCGGCGAGCGCGTCGAGGAGCGCGGCCGGGAACCGCGGGTGCGGATCCCAGCCGGGCGGCGGCAGCAGCACCAGTCCCCGGCTGGCCTTCAGGGGGAACTCGAAGAAGACCATGGCGGTCTCGGCCACGATGCGCTGCACCATCGTTGTCGGGCCGTGGCCCTCGGGCAGGTCAGCCAGCAGGTCCGCAAGCCACGGGTCGGCGACGACCGAACGCATCGCGACCCCCCCCACGCGCAGCTCGTACAGCGCGGTCGGGGTCGCGTCGGGCAGCTCATCGCCACCGGGTAGCTGATTCCAGTGCACGACCAGGGTCTCGATACCGGACGGTTCGAGCACCTCCACCACCGTGGCCCGGTCGATGGGGACCGTTGCCCAGAACGCGTCGGGGAGTGGGCCGCGGCCGACGGCCGTGTGCAGGCGCCCCGACGCCTGCGACAGCGTCCGCGCCGCTTCCAGGTCCAGGCCCTGCGCGAGCAGGTCGGCCAAGCGCGCGTCGGCGTACGCGCCGACCACGGGCGGCGGTCCCTCGCCGACCGCTGCGATCAGGCGCTGCAGTGCCGCAGCGGCGTGCAGCGCCGATGGATCCTCCGGTTCGACGGCTTCGCTCTGCCCGGTGACCCGGAAACCGTCAGCGCGGTCCGCGAGATCCTCCGCGACGTGTGCGGCGGTGAACACCTGCACCACCGGGTCGGTGCGGCCGTCGACCGCCGCCAGGAGCCGTTCGAGTCGGCCCCCCGGTACGACCTCCTCGGCGACGGCAGGCGGGTACGTCCCGTCGGGCCCGCGCCACGGGCGGGCGTCGAGCGGCCACCCGATGAGGGTGAGAAGCGGCAGGTCGGGTTCTTGGGTGAGCACCACCGCGGCGGTGGTCGCGCTGTGCAGCTGCTGTGTCCCCTGCTCCACCGACAGCCTGACCGGGTACACCCCTGGACGCGCTGACCAGCCGATGCGTGAGGCTGGCAGGTCCACCGCCACCGCCCCGACCGCGCCGGGTGCCAGTTCCGACCCGTCGGCCAGCTGGAGCCGGTCGGATTCGAGCAGACGGGTCGGGCGCTTCCCCTGGTCGAGCGCGGCGTGCAGCTGCCCCCGGAACCGGACCCGATCGAACACCTCGACCACGACCGTGAGGTTGTCGGCCGGCTCGTCACCGCGGTTCTCGACGAGCGCGCGCATCGTCAGGTCAGCGCCGCCGCTGTCCGCATCGCCCCGGGTGTCGAGGATCCCGTCGAAGGCCGAGACCACGAGGCGAACATCGGGGTCGTCGACGTCCTGCGCGACCGACATGGCCGCGAGCGGCCAGACGGCGACCAGGACGGCCAGCAGGACCAGGAGGGCGGTTGCCCTCACGCGGTCATCGTCGGCCGGTACCGGACTCGCCTCCGGCGGCGGTGGGCAGCGCCGTCCCACGGACCTTCTTGACCAGGTTTCGTTCGTTGCGGTGCGCCAGCCGGACCAGAGCAACCTCCAGGGGGACCCACTCCACCGACTCCGCCTCGTCGTCGGTCTCCCCGGGTGGGGAGCCGTCGGTCTCCATCAGGAAGTAGTGCACGAACTTGTGGTAGCGGACCTCGTCGGGGCGCCACACGAACCAGTAGTCGATCGTTCCGAGCTCGTCCAGGATCCGGGGCGAGTAGCCGGTTTCCTCCCGGACCTCGCGGACGGCCGCCTGCGCGTGGGTCTCGCCTTCCTCCACGCGACCCTTGGGCAGGGTCCACTGTGGCTTGCCGGCCGCGTTGCGGTGGGCGATGAGCAGCACCCAGCGACGTCCATCGTCGCGGTCGTTGACCACGACGCCTCCTGCGGAGACGGCGCGCTTCGTCGGGAACCGAGCCATGTCACGCAGCGTAGCGGCCCGGCGATACGGGCCACGATCGCTGGCCTCGGTGCATCTTCTAGCGTTCGGCGCATGCGGGTCGTCGTGCAACGGGTCACCCACGCGGAGGTCATGGTCGACGACGACGTGGTCGGGGGGATCGGTCCGGGGCTGCTGGCGTTCGTGGGGGTCACCCACGACGACGACGACGACACGGCCGACCGGATGGCCGACAAGCTGTGGCATCTGCGGATCCTCGCTGACGACGACGGCCGGATGAACCGGTCGCTGTCGCAGGTCGGCGGCGCTGTTCTGGTCGTGAGCCAGTTCACCTTGTACGGCGACACCAGCCGGGGGCGGCGGCCGTCGTGGGTCGATGCGGCACCGCCGGAACAGGCCGGGCCGCTGGTCGATCGGGTCGCCGAGCGACTCGCCGCGCTCGGCGCCCGGGTCGCGACTGGACGGTTCGGGGCGCACATGCGGGTCCGGCTGGTCAACGACGGTCCGGTCACGCTCGTGCTCGACGCCTCCAGGCCGCCGGCGCGACCGCGCGGTCGTTCCTAGGTCACTCAAGTAGCGAAGCGGTCGTGACCCGGACTCCTAGGTCACTCAGGTAGCGAAGCGGTCGTGACCCGGACTCCTAGGTCACTCAGGTAGCGAAGCGGTCGTGACCCGGACTCTCCTAGCCAGGCGTAAAGGCGGCGGCCAACGCTGTCGAGAACCGGATTCGAACCGCGCCTGGGACCTGGAGACCGTCTGTGAACGTCCACGACTACCTCATGCAGCTCGTCGAGAAGAACGGCTCGGACCTGCACATGAAGGCCGGCGGGCCCGCGTTCGTCCGGGTGGACGGCGATCTCAAGCCGCTGGCCAACCTCCCGCCGTTGTCCCCGGCCGACACCGAAGGGTTCGCGTACGCGCTGATGGACGACCGGGTCGCCCAGCACTTCGCGGACACGAACGAGGCCGACTTCGCCTACTCCTACGCTGGCGTGGGACGCTTCCGGGTGAACGCCTTCCGCCAGCGCGGCTCGGTCGGGGTCGTGATGCGCCGGGTCCTGCCTGGCGCTCCCGACTTCGAGACCCTCGGCCTCCCTCCCGCCGTGCGCAAGCTCGCCGAGGAGCACCGCGGACTGATCCTGGTCACCGGGCCGACCGGGTCGGGGAAGACGACCACCACCGCGGCGATGATCGGCCACATCAACCGCACCCGACGCTGCCACATCGTCTCGATCGAGGATCCCATCGAGGTGATGCACCGCGACGAGCTGGCGATCGTCGACCAGCGGGAGGTCGGCGTTGACACCGCCACGTTCAGCTCGGCGCTGCGTGGCGTCGCCCGCCAGGATCCCGACGTGATCTTCATCGGAGAGATGCGCGACGTCGAGACGGTGCTGGCCGCACTCCAGTCCGCCGAGACGGGGCACCTGGTGATCTCGACGCTGCACACCACCGATGCGAGCGAGACGGTCAACCGCATCATCGACCTCTTCCCGCCACACCAGCAGCACCAGGCGCGCCTGTCGTTGGCCAACTCGCTGAAGGGTGTGGTGTCCCAGCGGCTCCTGCCACGGGCCACCGGTGAGGGACGGATCGCCGCTGTGGAGGTCCTGGTCATGACGGCCCGGATCTTCGAGTTCATCATCAACTCCGACCAGACCGAGCAGATCATCGACGCGATCGCCGACGGTAAGTACTACGGCATGCAGTCGTTCGACCAGCACCTGCTCGATCTCTACGAGGCCGGTGACATCACCCTGCGTGACGCGCTGGCGGCGGCGACCTCCGCGCACGACCTCCGCGTCGCGGTACGTGCAGCCGGCCTGGCGGTCGGGTAACCGCCCGCCCCGCGTCGGGCCCCACCCGGCACCGCATGGGTTGCATGCGACCCCCGTTCCGGCGGCGGGCGCGCGCGCCCATTTGGCGACGACCGCCTGCGGTGGCTTGAGTAGGGGCCATGGAACGCGTGGTTGTCGTCGGTGCGGGCTTCGCTGGCCTGCGGGCCGCCAAGGATCTGGTCGGCAGACCCGTCCACGCCACGGTGGTCGACCGGCACAACTACCACCTGTTCCAGCCGCTGCTGTACCAGGTCGCCACCGCTGGTCTGGAACCCCAGGCGATCGCCAAGTCCGTCCGCGGGATCTTCCATGAGGCACCCAACCTCACCTTCCGGCTGGCGACCGCCACCGGCGTGGACTGGGACCGCCAGCAGCTGATGGTCGATGCGGGCGATCCGCTGCCGTTCGACTGGCTGATCCTCGCGGCCGGTGCCACCAGCGACACCTTGGGTATCGACGGGGTGCGCGAGCACACCTACCCGTTGAAGACGTTGGACGACGCGGTGAACCTCCGAGACCACATCCTGACGACGTTCGAACGCGTCGACGTCGACCCGTCGCTGATCGAGGAAGGGGCACTGACGTTCGTGGTGGTGGGCGCCGGCCCGACCGGCGTGGAACTGTCCGGGGCGTTCGTGGAGCTCCTCGACCACGTCCTGGAACGGGACTTCCCCGGCGTCGACGTTGGCCGGGCCCGCATCCTCATGGTGGAGGCCCTCCCGAACGTCCTGAGCGGCTTCAACGAGCGCGCCCAGGACTACGCCCGCCGCACGCTTGCCGACCGCGGTGTCGAGGTGCTGCTGGGAACCCCACTGAAGGCCGTCGATGAGTCGGGGGTCGTGCTCGGCGACGGGGCGCGCATCCCCACGCGGACGGTGGTGTGGGCGGCGGGGGTCCGCGCCCACACCCTCGCCGACGCGCTGGGTCTCCCACAGGCCTCCGGACATCGCATCGTGGTCGGCGACGACTTGTCGGTCCCGCACCACCCCAACGTCTTCGCGGTCGGCGACATCGCCGCGGCGACGGGCCCCGACGGCGAGCTGTATCCCCAGATCGCGCCGGTCGCGATGCAGCAGGCCAGGCATGCCGTCCGCCAGATCGCGCGTCGTCGTGCGGGCCTTCCCACGCGAACGTTCCGCTACACCGACAAGGGGATCATGGCGACCGTCGGTCGGAACGCGGCCGTGGCGCAGGTGCCGCGCGGGCCGACCCTGACCGGTCCGGTCGCATGGGTCGTGTGGCTCGGGGCGCACCTGCTGTTCTTGGTCGGGTACCGCAACCGGGCGGTGGTCCTCCTCAACTGGCTGTACAACTACGCCACCTACGATCGTGCCGCCCGGCTGATCATCCGCGGGGAGGCCCCGCCCCGCCGCACCGCCGGGGAGTAGGCCAGCCGCCCTGATCGCCCCAGTAGCCTGGCCTCACCCATGACCGAGCACGCGTTCCGCGACGAGCAGGCCGCCCTGCGCAGCCTCCTCGACGTCCATCCCGAGGCGCGGCAGCTGGGCGAGGTGTTCGCTGACGCGGGGCACGAGCTGTACCTGGTCGGCGGCACGGTGCGCGACACCCTCCTCCCTGACCGTCCCGAGCCCGACCTGGATTTCGCGACCTCGGCACGGCCGGACGAGACCGAGGAGATCCTGCGGGGCTGGGCGGACCACGTGTGGGACATCGGTGCCCGCTTCGGGACCATCTCTGCGCAGAAGGACGGCCAGGTGGTGGAGGTCACCACCTTCCGCTCCGACCGCTACGAACCCGGATCGCGACACCCGCAGGTCACGTTCGGAGACTCGATCGACCAGGACCTGTCGCGGCGCGACTTCACCATCAACGCGATGGCGGTCCGCGTCCCCGACTTCGCCTTCCTCGATCCCTACGGGGGGTTGCGCGATCTCCGCGCTGGGGTCGTTCGCACCCCGATCGAACCCACGAGCTCGTTCGGCGACGACCCGCTGCGGATGTTCCGGCTGGCCCGGTTCGCGGCCGTGCTCGGGGCCCACCCCGAGCCGACGACCGAGGCAGCGGCCCGTCGGATGGCGGCGGAGATCACCACCGTGTCCGCCGAACGGATCCGCGACGAGTTGGACAAGTTGGTGGTCGGCGACCATCCCGGCGTCGGACTGGACCTGCTGGTCCGCACTGGGCTCGCGGAGCACGTTGTGCCCGAGGTCGCGCTGCTGACCACGTGCGTCGACCCACAGCACCGGCACAAGGACGTGTATGCCCACACCCTGGCGGTGGTCGACAACTGCCGCCCTGACCGCACGCTCCGGCTCGCAGCGCTGCTGCACGACATCGGCAAGCCACAGACCCGCCGGATCCACCCCGACGGGACGGTCACCTTCCACCACCACGAGGTCGAGGGGGCCCGCATGGCCCGTGAACGGCTCCGGGCGTTGCGCTACGACAAGCAGACGGTCAACGACGTCAGCGACCTGGTGTTCCTGCACCTGCGCTTCCACACCTACAAGATGGGTTGGACCGACAGCGCGGTGCGCCGCTACGTGCGCGACGCCGGGGAGCTGCTGGGGCTCCTAAACGATCTGACCCGTGCCGACGTCACCACCGCCAACGAACGCAAGCGGGCACGGATCATGCGCCGCATGGACGACCTGGAGCGGCGGATCGCGGAGCTGCGCGAGCAGGAGGAGCTCGAGAAGGTCCGTCCAGCCCTCGATGGGCACCAGATCATGGAGCACCTGGGGATCCGGCCAGGTCCGTTGGTGGGTGAGGCCCGCAGCCACCTGCTGGAGCTCCGCCTCGAGCGCGGACCGATGAGCGAGGACGAGGCCTACACCGCGCTCGGCGAGTGGTGGGCTGAGCGCAGCCGCGACGCGTCCTGACGGTCACGTCCTCAGGAGCGTTTCAGGGGGCCGCATCGGCGTCCGATACCCAACCGATGGATGTGGACACGATGTCGCCGCGTGCGGTGACGCCCGACACTCGACGCCAGGCCACGCCGGTGTGGACCGTCCTCGTGCCAGCTGTGACCGGCGCGGCCGCGCTGCTGCTGCCTGCGGTGCACGCGCTCGTCGTCGCCCTGGCGCTGGCGGTCGGCGCGTTGGTGTCCCGCCGGTATCCGCAACGGCAACTCGCCGCGGCGGCGGCACTCGCCGGCGGGGTCGTGGCTGCGGTCGCTGCCCGCGCGGCCTTGACGGCCCGGGTAGGCCCCCCCGGACCTGCATCCCTGGAAGGCATCCTGCCGTTGGCCGGTGCGGCCGTTGCGCTGGTGCTCGCGTGGCAGCTGGTCGGCGCCATCGCTGACCGGACCCTGCGCGCTCGCGTCGGTGGGGAGGTGTGGCCGACCACGCGGAACGCCCGCTGGGTCCAGGATGCCGCGCTCGCCGCGTCGGCCGTCGTCGTGGCCGTGCTTTGGCACGTCTTCCCGCTGCTGGCGTTGGCCGCCCTCTTCCCGCTGTTCGCAGGTGCGCGTGTCGTCGATCATGGCGGCCGCGGGGCGGTCGCGATCGACCGCGTCACCGGGCTGCCCACGGCCGGGGCGATCCGGGCGGCCCTGGCCGACGAAGCCGCCCGCGCCCGGCGGTTCCACCGCAGCGTGGCCGTGCTCGTCGTGGACCTCGACCAGATCGGGGACCACAAGAGGAAGGTCGGCCAGCCGGTCGGGCAAGGGCTGCTGCGTGCGGTTGCGGCCCACTTGCAGGCACTCAGCCGCGAGTACGACGTGGTGGGCCGGCTGTCCGGTGACGAGTTCGTCGTCCTTTGCCCGGAGGCCGACGTGGTCGGGGCACGCGCTGTCGCCGAGCGGATCCGCGCCGGTCTGGCAGCGGAGCCGTTCCGGATGGGCACGGCGGAGGCGCCCGTCGCCGTGACGGCATCCGTCGGGCTGGCCATGTTCCCCGACGACAGCGACGACCTTGACCAGCTGCTCGTCGAGGCCGAGCTCGCCGCCTCCTACGCCCGTTCTCAGGGCGGTGACCGGGTCTGTCTGGCGGCACTCCTGCCCGAGGAGTTCCGTGGCGTCGCCGCTTACGACGCGGCCGCGTACCGGTTCGTCGGAGCCGTTCCGGTCGCTCCCGCCGCCGAGCCGCTGCCGGCACCGGGCCGCGACGGCGACCGGGAGGTGGCGCCCGATCGGTTGGTGAAGGTGGCCAGCGAGCCGCTGGCGCACGCCAAGCCCAGCACCGACCGGCTGCTGGGTGCGGTGGGCGTGGCGGCGTCCGTGGCCGTGGCCGTTGGCGCCGTCGCGGGTCCGGCACCCAGACACTGGGGTGCCGTGCTGGTGTTCGCGGCGCTGGCGGTCGGCGCCGAGTGGTTCGCGGCTTCTGTGTACGGACGGTCCAGCTCGTCGTGGTCTGCTGTCCCGCTGGTCGCGTTCGCGGCGGTGGCCATGTCCCCGGTCGAGGTCGCACTGGCATGCGTTTTGGCTGGCGTCGGTGGCGGGGCGCTCCGCGGGACGCGCGTGCGGCAAGCGGCGTTCAACGTTGCCGTCTTGGTGCTGTCGGGGCTGTCGTCGTTCCTGACCGTGCAGATGTTGACCGCGGTCGATGTCGATGCCACCGGGTCACTGCTCGAGGCGCTCATCGTCGGGCTCGTCGCCGGTCCCGCATTCTTCGTCGTCAACGTCTGGCTGGTCGCGACCGCGGTGGCCGCCTCGGGGCGTGCGCCTGTGTGGGACGTGTGGCGAGAGGACCTGTTGTGGCTCGTTCCCCACCAGCTGGGCATGGGCGCGCTGGCGGGGGCGTCGGCGCTGGTGTACCACCTGATCGGCGCCGAGGGAGCGCTGTTGCTGTCGCTGCCCGCGGTGGGGCTGCACCTGGCCCAGCGCCAGTTCCTGAACCGGACCCGTCAGAACGTGGTCCGCCTCCGAGAACTCAACGACGACCTGTCGGACGCCAACACGCGGGTCGTGCGCGTGAACGAGCGGCTCACGGATGCCCTCGGACAGGTCAATGCCGGTTACCTGGCAACGGTGGAGTCCTTGGCTGCCGCGGTCGACGCCAAGGACACCTACACGGGCAGCCACATCGACAGGGTGGAGGCGTACGGGCGGCTCCTGCTCCAGCTGATCGATCCCGAACTCCGCGACGACGAGCAGATGCTGTGGGGATTCCGCCTGCACGACGTCGGGAAGATCGGCGTCCCCGATTCGATCCTTCTGAAGCCTGGCCCGCTCGACGATCAGGAGTGGGTGGTGATGCGCCGTCACCCCGAGATCGGCGCGCAGATCATCCAAGCCGCACCGTTCCTGCAGGGTGCGCGCGACATCGTCCTGCATCACCACGAGCGGTGGGACGGCGGCGGTTACCCCCGGGGGCTGTGCGGACAGGCGATCCCGTTCGGGGCGCGGCTGTTCTCGCTGGTGGATGCCTTCGATGCGATGACCTCCGATCGCCCCTACCGCACAGCCATGTCGATCGACCAGGCTCTGGAGGAGCTGCGCCGCAACAGCGGTACCCAGTTCGACCCGGAGATGATCGAGGGGATGTTGCAGCTGCCCAGGACCAGCTTGGAAGAGGTTCCCGTCCAGGTGGCCTCACGCCGCCACGCGACACGACGGCGCGCTGCCGCCGGTGGCCTGCTGCTGCCGATCACCGCTGATGTCTACGACGCGCTCGACGAGCCCGCGAGGGTCCACATCGTCGCCCGCTGAGACCAGGGCTCGAGTTGCGTCCACACACGTTGCGTGCAGTCGTCACCCGGGTGGCTGCGGCCGACCGTCGGTGGATCGGCCGGGGGTTATCCGCCCCGGAGGCAGCAGCCGCAACAGCACGCGCCGTTCGACCAGCGCGGTCGGGACGGCCCCGTAGTGTCGCGAGTCGGTGGAGCGGCCACGGTGGTCGCCCGCCACGGCGACGTGACCTGGTGGCACGGGCGCCGGGCCTCGCGGCAGGTCCGCCACGTCACCCGCCAGCGCCACGATCCGCTTGACGGTCAGGCGCTCACGTGCCCGGGGGTCGCGGACGACAACGACGTCGCCGACCCGGAGCCGGTCGGAGGCCGGGACGGTCAACACCAGCTGATCCGCGCTCAGCGTGGGTTCCATGCTTGCCCCGTTGACGCGCCGGGCCGCCCCGCTCACCCACCGCAGCGCCGCCCACAAGACGGCGAGCGCGACGACCACGCGTCGTACGGTCGTCCACCCGTCATCCGGCTGGTCCATCGCGGGCTCCGTTAGGGTCGGGGCTACGGCCCACTATCCCGACGGCCTGCTCCTGTTGCGAAAGGACCACCACATGTGGACGTTCCTGGGGAATCTCTACCCGCTCCGCGCGGTGCGCACCGTCCACGCGCACTGCGACATCCCCTGTGGGATCTACGATCCCGAGCAGGCCAGGATCGAGGCCGAGTCATGCCTGAACATCATCCAGAAGTACCACGATTCGGACGACGAGCTGTTCCGCGACCGCTGCAACTTCATCAAGGAGGAACGCGCCGAGCTGGCCAAGAACCACATCAGCGTGCTGTGGACCGACTGGTACAAGCCCGAGAAGATGGGCGCGGAGATGCATCAGGTGTTCAAGCAGGCCGTCGTGTGCTGCTCCAGCGTCAAGCGCAGCAACGACGAAGGCAACGCCCGTGAACTCCTCGACCTGGTCAACCAGATCGACGAGTTCTGGAAGAAGAACAACGGCCCCGCGGAGACCCGTCTCGCCGGTCGTCCCGGCTGAGGGAAGACACGCTCGGAAACCTGCGATCACGGGCGCTGGGGGCCCTGCCCCGGTCGCTCCTCGTCCAAGGCCCGCTCTGCCTCCTCCCAGGTCTCCACGTCGACCGGGGGTGGCATCCGAGTCAGCCACCGCCGAGCCACCGCCGCCAGGACGACCGACGCCAGCCCCGTCCCCAGGAGCACCGGCTCGGCGCGGGACGCATCGGGCAACGACACGGCCGTGACGATGGCTCCACCGAGGAAGCCCAGGTTGTAGAGCACGTCGTAGGCGGCGAACACCCGTCCTCGGAAACGGTCGGGGAGGGCGCTCTGCACCAGCGTGTCGCCGGGGATCTTGGCCATCGAGAAGGCGACGCCCAGGGCCAGGTTCACCGTGTACAGCGCCCACTCGCGTAGGCCCGGGGTGAACACCAGCAGCGCCACGCCTCCCAGCACCAGCGACAGGTTCAGCGACGTCTCGGGCGCCAGACCACGTCGGTCGGCGCTTGCCACCAGGGCCGCACCCGCGCCGGCGCCGACCCCGAACAGCGCGAGGACAACGGCGATCTGTGCCGGCCCTGCGCCGAGCAGGTTGCGGAAGACCAGGAGCGCCGCGATGGTGGCGATCGCGGTGAGGAACCGCAAGGCCGCGAGTGTCACGATCGGTGCCCACGCCCGGCGTGTCCCGGCGATCCGGTGGATGCCGTCGACCAGCTCTTCCCACGCACGTCGGATCTCGTGGTGCAGCGGCGGCAGCCGTCGATCGAGGTCGGGACCGAGGAGGCGAACCGGGAGAGTGGCGGCTGCCAGCACGCTCGCCAGGAACAGCCCGCCAGCCATGATCACCGCGGCCTCCGGGCCGCCGCTGTCCTCGCCGACGACCGCCGCGATCACCCCGCCGCCGGCGGCGCCGGCCAGCGCGACGATCGCCCCGCCGATCGCTGCCACGGCGTTCGCGGCGGTCAGCGCCTCGCCCGGCACCACCTTGGGCAGGGCCGCCCCCAGCGTCGCGAGGAAGAACCGGTTGATCGATAGGACCACAACGACCGTGGCCAGAAACAGCGACTGTCCCGCCGCTGGGAGGTGCACCAGCGGCAGCGCCACCACGACGACCGCCACCCGAACGACGTTGGCCCAGATCAGGATCCGCTGACGCCGCCAGCGGTCGATCACCACACCGGCGAACGGCCCGACCACCGAGAACGGCAGCGTGGTCACGGCCAGGATCAGCGCCACCTGCGCGCCGCTGGTGGCCTCGGTTGGGCTGAGGGTGAAAAGCAGGAGCGACGCTGCGCCCAACTGGAACATCCCGTCGCCGGCCTGCGATGGCCAGCGCACCGCCAGGAGCCGGACGAAACCGCCGAGCCGGAACAGATCCCGCACGCGGTGCTCGGCGGGCGGCGAGGCCGGAGCAGTCACCGTCACGAGCCTAGGAGCGCCACCTCGCGCCGCGGAGGCACGAGCCCGGACCGCCCTTCGCGCCGCTGAGGCGACGGGTGTCGGGCCGGCTTCAGGTCGCGGTGATCTCGGGGAGGGCCTCCTGCAGCTCTGTGGCCAACGCTTCCTCGTCAACCGGCGCGACGACGAACTCCTCGACCATGCGTCGGGCGACCTCGTCGCGGTACTGCACCGGCGGGCTTTTCATAAAGTACGCGCTGGCGGACAGCAACGGCCCGCCGACGCCCCGGTCGAGCGCGACCTTGGCGCACCGCACCGCGTCGATCACGACCCCGGCGGAGTTGGGGGAGTCCCAGACCTCGAGCTTCAGCTCCGCTGTCAGAGGCACATCGCCGAACGCTCGGCCCTCCATCCGGATGTAGGCCCACTTGCGGTCCTCCAGCCACGGCACGTGGTCGGACGGGCCGATGTGGATGCTGTCGCGCGGCAGCTCGGAGTCCAGCTGCGACGTCACCGACTGCGTCTTGGAGATCTTCTTGGACTCCAGCCGCTCGCGTTCGAGCATGTTCTTGAAGTCCATGTTGCCGCCGAAGTTCAGCTGGTACGTCCGGTCCACCGTGACGCCGCGATCCTCGAACAGTTTGGCCAGCATGCGGTGGGTGATCGTCGCCCCGACCTGGCTCTTGATGTCGTCGCCCACGATCGGCAGCCCCGCGTCGGCGAAGCGTCGCGCCCACTCCCGATCGGACGCGATGAACACCGGCAGACAGTTGACGAACGCAGCACCCGCCGCCAGCGCCTGTTCGGCGTACCACCGCGCCGCCTGCTCGGAGCCCACCGGCAGGTAACAGACGACCACGTCGGCGGCCGCCGCACGCAGCGTTGCGGCCACGTCGACGGGAGCGCCGGGCGCCTCCTCGATCTCCTGGTGGTAGTACCGGCCGAGGCCGTCGAGCGTCGGCCCGCGCAGCACCTCCACGTCCAGCGGTGGGACGTCGGAGAAGCGCATCGTGTTGTTCGGCGGCGCGACGATCGCCTCGGCGAGGTCACGGCCGACCTTCTTGGCGTCGACGTCGAACGCCGCCACGAACTGCACGTCGCTGACGTGGTACCCCCCGAACATCACGTGCATCAGGCCGGGGACGGTCTCCTCCGGCGGTGCGTCGCGGTAGTGGTGGACCCCTTGCACAAGCGAGCTCGCGCAGTTGCCGACACCGATGATCGCGACCCGGATCTGGCGCTCGCTGCGCCGGCCCGGCGTGGAGTTCTCGGTCATCGTTCCCTCGCTTGTGCGGGTGCTGGTGGCGACGCCAGCGGCTGATCGGACGTGGTCACGGGCGGCTCCGGGCCCGAACCCGGTCATCGGCGGGGCGCTCCGCCGGCGGCTCGCCGCCTTCGGCGGACGGTGGTCGGGTGGCGTGATCGCCCTCGTCGCCGCTGACCGGCTGGCGTTTGTCGGCGTCGGCGGCCAACTGTCGCTTCTCGGCGACGATGAGCTCGTCGAGCCACGCGATGTCCGAGGCGGTGGCTTCCATCCCGTGTCGCAGCAACGACAGCGTGTAGCCGTCGATGTGGTCCTGCTCGTCACGCATCGAGCGGCGCAGGTCGGCCAGCTTGTCCTGCAGGTCGGCCTTGCGGCGCTCCAACAGCCGCAGCCGGATCTCCGGCTTGACGTAGCGGAAGAAGGCGAAGCGCAACGGGAACTTCTCCTCCTCCCACGTGGTCGAGGCCTTGTCCTCGATCAGCTCCAGGAACTCCCGGCGGCCGGCTTCGGTGATCCGGTACACGTTCTTGCTGCGGCGGGTGTCGTCCTCGCTGAACACCGGCTCGATCGACCCGCGCTGCTCGAGTCGCTTCAGTGCGGGGTACAGAGAGCCGTACGACACCGGCCAGAAGTGGCCGAGCTTCTGCGTGAGTTGCTTCTTGAGCTCGTAGCCGTGCATGGCCTTCTCCTGGAGCAGCCCCAGGATGGCCAGCTCGAGCATCGGATGTCCGTAACGTCGATCGCGGCGGGTGCCAGGTGGCGGGCGCTTCGGGCTACCCTCCGCCCGACGCAGCCCCGAATGTATCGTGCCGATGTATCGCAACGATACACTCCACTCGGTGGCGGCGACAAGCCCTGCGCTTGCGTGCGCATGCCGTCCCGGCGAGGCGTACTCTTCCGGACGTGCGCCGGGGACGGATCGACTACCGCATGGCTCGACGGGCGCTCCTACGCGACGTCGAGGTCGGTCTGCGCTCTGCCCGTGACGTCTGCGACGCCCACCCCGATCTCGTGCGCGCCGGGCGGAACGTCGGTGAGCCGACCGAGGACGACTGCCCGATCTGCGACGCCGCCGACCTGCGCTTGGTCACGTACGTGTTCGGCCGGCAGATCGGCCGCCACAGCGGTCGCGTCGTCTCTCGCAACACGCTCGGCGTGCTGACCAAGCGGTACGGCGACCTCAACGTCTACACGGTCGAAGTGTGCACCGACTGCGGATGGCACCACCTGCGCGAGTCGTTCTGGATGAGGCGTGAGGCTGGGTGAACGCGGCTCGCGCCGTCCCGTCTAGAGCTCGTCTAGAGCGACTCCATGAGGTCCTTCAGGTTCTCCAGCGTGTGCTTGGCTTCACGTTGGTTACGCCGCTCGACGTAGAGGCGGTCGAGCGCCTCACCCAGGAAGCCTCCGGGCAGGTCGTAGTCCACGTCGACCTCGACGCGGCATCCTGCGCCGGCCTCGGTCACCCGCTGTGCCATGTGTAACCGCCCACCGCCTGCTGCCTGCGCCTCGTACATCACCTGCCGGGGAGGATCGACCTCCAACACCGTCCATTCCGTCTCGAGGTTGAGGCCGGCGACACGCAGGGTCTGACGGAAGGAGTCGCCACTCTGCAGCGGCCCGTCGGGAAGATCATGGTTCTCCACCACCATCGTGGCCCACAAGACGAGCCGATCGAGATCGGTGAGGACCTCGAACACCTCCTGCGGAGTCCGCTCGATCTCGACGCTTTCCTGGATCTGTGCCATCGCTGCTCCTTTCGGGTCCGAACATAGGCCGCTGCCGCCATCACGGTCCCTCGTCGCCCACCACCCGAAGAAGAGCCCCGAAGAGGGTCAGCCCCGGCCCGAATGCCAGTGCCACGACGTGATCGCCGGGCGCGAAGGAGTGGGTCCGGAGCAGTTCCTGCAGGATGAGGACGACGGTGGCGGAAGAGCAGTTGCCGCAGTCGCGCAGGACCCGCCGCGATGCCGTCAGCTGCGAGTCGGCCAAGCCGAGGCGGTCGGCGACCGCGTCGAGGATCCGGGGGCCGCCGGGGTGCACGGCCCATGCCGCCACCTCATCGATCCTCACGTCGCGACGGGACAGCAGCGCGGTGACGAACTCGCCGACGTGATCGCGCAGGATCGTCGGGACCTGACGTGACAAGCCCAGCCGGAAGCCGCGATCGGTCACGTCCCAGGTCATACAGCTGGCTTGCGAGCTGTCCGTGTGGGCGGTCACGTCCACCACCTCGAGCCCGGCGCCTCCAGGAACCAGCGCAACGGCTGCGGCGGCGTCCGCGAACAGCGCGTGGGCCACGGCCTGTTCGAGGTCGTCGGATGGCGGCTGGATGTGCAGGCTGCTGAGCTCGACGCACAGCACGACGGCGGTGAGGTGGCGCGCCCTGACGGCATCCGCCGCGGTGGCCAGGCCCGGAAGAGCCGCATAGCAACCCATGTGCCCGACGTGCAGGCGCTGGAGGTGGGGCGGCATTCCGACGTCGCGGGCAAGGAGGACGTCCAGCCCCGGCGTGACGTAGCCGGTGCACGACACGACGACGAACAGGTCGACTTGTGCCGGATCGAGACGCGCGTCGGCAAGGCAGGCCGCCAGCGCTTCCTTGCCCAGGGGCAGCGCCTCCTCCCGGAAGCGGCGCATCCGGGCTTCCGTACCCCAGCCGCTGACGTCCCCGACGGTCGGGTCTGCCACCACGTGGCGGGAGCGGATGCCCGTCCCTTCCCAGATCCTGCGGGCGGCCCTGCGGTCGTGGTAGTGGTCGCGGAAGAACTGCCATCCGCGTTCCTGTGGGACGGCGGGCGGCAACGCCGATCCGACGCCGACGATCGTGGCGCTCACCACGGCCGGTTGTCCCGCCGCGATCCCCCGGGAGCGGGACGCTCCTGTCGGCGGGACACCAGCGTGGTGGGGACGACCGGCAGATCCTGCACCACCTTCACGCGGACCAGGTCGCCGAGCTGGGCCGTCAGCGTCTCCTCGACCACGGTCCGCAGCGCCGGTCTCGAGCGCTGGCCTGCCCCAGAGAGGCGCACCGTGACCACACCTTCTTCGGCCTCGAGCAGTTCCAGGTTTCCCCCGTCGCGCTCCACGTCGGAGCGGAGGGCATCGACCACGGAGCCCGCCCGAGCCCGCTCCCCGTCCTCGCCCAGCTGGTACAGCTCGAACAGCAGGCGGACCTCAGGGGCGACCACGGCCGGCTCGGTCAGGCCTGCCTCCTTCAGCATGGCGGCGATGCGTCGCAGTCCCCAACGGTGGACGGTGTCCACGCAACGCAGCATGTCGAACACGTCGTCGCGCACGGCTGGCTCCGCGTCTTGCGCGAAGCCCTGCACGAGCTCGTCGAGACGGTCGAGGGCACCTGACACCTCCGGAGCCAGCTCCGCCTGTGGTCGCGCTTCCGGGCGGACCCCATCGCAGCTGTGGCAGCCCGGCGTGGTCACGGCGACTCCCCCGCGCCGTGGGAGGTCCACATCCAGCCGATCGTGTCCACCGGCGAGATGCCCCGTCCCATGGCGGCGACCACGGCCAAGCTCAGGCCGTAGGCCAGCTGCTCCACGAGGAGTGCGATCGGGCCCAGGAGACCGGCCCCCAGCCCGAACAGGCCGGGATCCTCCAACTCGCCGCTTGGAAGTCGGCCGAGAACGCCGTAGAGCGCCAGCACGGCCCCGGACAGCACCCACAGGACCATGCCCGCGAGCAGGCCTTTGAGGAGGGCGCCGCGGAAGGTGATGTCGTCGCCGGGAAGGGCAGGCCACAGCCCAGACAGCAGCAGCGGGAAGACGAGCACGCCAGCGGAGACGAACACGGCGTACCCGATCTGGAACGCGGTGTCGGGGTCTTCCGCGAAGAGCGCCCCGACGAGGAGCGGCAGGTCGATGAAGGGCAGGCCGAGGACGGGTGCCAGATGGATCAGCGCGGCGAGCAGGACGGTGGCCACCAGCCCGCCCAGGATGGTCAAGGGGAACAGCGAGGGGTGAGGCTTGTGGATGACGGGGGCACTGGAAACCATTCCCTCCTCCTCAGCCGGTCTGGCGCGGGAGTGGAGCTGCCGCCTCGGCTCCCACGAGCGCCACGACGTCGGGGACGAGGCGGGCCGCAGGCGGGCTCAGCTCGCAGCCGCCGGTCCCCTTGTCCTGGCGACGACCGCCTTCGGCTACTTCAGTTGCGTCGACCACCGGCTCCAACTCGATCACGACCACGTCCTGAGGCAGGGCCCCGAGGTGGCCGGCGACGACCAGGAGGTGGTCGAGGTCGATAACGCCCGCGCCGGCTTCGCGCAGGCGAGCGAGGACCTCCTCGTCGGCGGGGAGGGTGCCGTCCCACCGCCACCGGTAGACGCGCCCCGACTCGCGGCCTCGTGACACGGCGGCGACCAGGATGACCCGGTCGTAGGGCGGCTGGGCGTCGGCCAGGTCCTGAGCGACGTAGAGGGCGCCGTAGCCGAGATCGGCCACCTCGACGCCGGGAGCCAGGCCAACGGAGGCCAGTTCGTCGCTGACGGCCAGACCGAAGGAGGCGTCGCCCAGCCAGCGGTAGCCCACCCCGCCCACGAGGACACGGGTGGGCGGGGGCGCCGCCGGCGCCCCCGCCACGGTCGGGTCGTTCAGGTGCTCGCGCACAGGCACGTGTGGACCTCGCGGACGATCTTCCCCGCGCCGGAAGACAAGTGCACCGTGCAGGGCATGCAGGGATCGAACGAGCGGATCGCACGGAAGATGTCGATCCCCGTGAAGTCGGCGTCGGAGTCGAACTCCTCGATGATGGGGGTGTTCATCACCGCTTCCTCCACGGGGCCGCCCCGGCCCCACGGGTCCCGAGGAGAGACGTTGAACGTGGACGGGGTGACGACCTGGTAGTTGACCAGCGCGCCCTTGTCCATGACCAGGTGGTGGGTGAGATACCCACGTCCGGCGCCCCAGAAGCCCACGCCGCGCCGCTCGTCGCCGGGTATGCGGGGGGAGGTCGACCAGGCCGCCCTGGTCTCGCCCTTGGCGTGCAGGTCGGTCGCGATGAGCACGTTCTCGTAGGCCACCAGGAGCGAGTAGACGATGTGGTAGGCGCGGGCGAGGTTGCGTTCGAACGCGTTCCAGACGTCGGGGATCTTCCACTCCAGTTCCATGGCCGGGAGCCGGGTCTGGGGGACGTGCATCTTCACGCTCGTGCCCGTGGACTCCAGGAAGCGGGTGTGGGGCAGCTTGCGGGCGGCGGCGGTGGCCCATAACCGCGCGTACGGGCCGGCCTCCACCACCTGCCGGTCCCAGCGGGCCGCGGTGCTCCAGGTGTAGGCATCTCTCCAGCTGCGCTGGCCCGCGACGGGCTTGGTCTCCTTGTTCCACGGGTGGTTGGGCGAGATCGGGTTGCCGGCCGGGTCGGTGCGGTACCGAACCCCCTCGTTCTCCCATCCCTCGTAGTAGGCGTGCTCGACGAACTCCTCGAGGCCCATGTTGATGTGCTGCAGGTTGGTGGTGACGAGCTGGCCGTCGATCACCACGCCGGGGGTCGCCCAGCGGCGCTCGCCCCACTCCGCGCAGTTGGCGTAGCTGCCGTCGTAGGCGTCGAGGTCGTCCCACATCCCGGTATCGATCAGGTTCTTCTGTCTGGCGCCCACCTGCTTGTGCCGCGGGTCGGCCTCGTAGAAGAAGCGGGTGAGGTCCTCCCAGATGAACACCCCGCGTTTGGCGTAGTCCATGGTGCGCACGATGCGGATCTGCGTCTCGCTGAGGACCTGCGAGGACACGGTCGTGGACAGCCCGCCGGGCACGACGGTCTGGGGGTGGGGGTACTTGCCGTAGAGGATCGAGTAGGCCTCCTTGGGCGGCCGCGTCATGTGCAGCCCCTCGAGGTAGAGCTTGCCGACCAACGGGTTGAAGGCCCGCATGATGTCGGCGATGGTGCGGAAGTCGTGGACGTCGGCGTGGGCGGCCTCGGTCTTCTCGGCTCGTGCCCACAGCGAGGGGTTGGTGCGCTCGACCACGACCTGGGAGAAGTCGGGCCCGGCCATGAGGTACAGGTGCACGGGGTTGTCGAGCATGAAGTCCAGGCCCAGCTGGACGTTGCGCAGAGCGAGCCCGAGCGGGGGGACACCGATCCCGAAGGCCATCTCGATGGCCAGCGAGGAAGCCACGGAGTGCACCCCGCCGCAGACTCCGCACACCCGGCTGGAGATGAACATGGCGTCGCGGGGGTCACGCCCTTTCAGGATCACCTCGTAGCCGCGGAACAGGGTGCCGATGGCGTGGGCCTCGTGAACGTTACCCGCCTCGAGGTCGACGACGGCGTGGAACGCCAGCGCGCCCGCCACCCGGCTCACCGGGTCGAGGTTGACGTCCTTGACGCGCCCGCCGTGCGCCAGCAGTTCCTCCACCCGGGAACGGTCGATCTCTCGGGCCTGGTAGGCGTAGGGCTCGGCGTCATCGGTGAGCCGGGCCCGCCCGTGTTCGTCGAACTCCACCGGCAGGTTCTGGAAGCACACGGCTAGCTCTCCTCGTCGAGAGGCGTGTCGAAGCCCTCGACCTGTGGCGTCAGGCCCCGGCGCCGGGAGGTGCCGCGCTGTCGAGCCAGCTCTTCCCGCCGCTCCGGGAGCTCCTGGGCGTAGTCGTCCCCGTAGGCGGCCTCCGGCGGCGTCACGTAGCCGCTGGCGTACTTCTCCACGTCCTTCTGGCGGCCCGGAACGTCGGAGCGGAAGTACTGGATGCGCAGGTAGAAGGACTCGAACACCCGGTGGAACAGCGTGACGCGGTCGTACTCCGGGGCCCAGCCGCTCGGTACCCGGTCGCGCCAGCGCGGCTCGCGGTTGCGCTCAAGCTGGGTCACCCGCCGCAGAGGCGTCACGAACGTGCCGTGCAGGCGCGACAGCGTGCTGGCCGGCGTGGTGAACGGTGGGCGCTTGTAGAAGGGGGTGAACTTGTCGGGGAACCCCGGCATGGTGCAGCCGATGCACGCCCCACCGGCGACCATGCACCCGCCCTTGTGATCCACGTAGCCGCGCTCGGTGATGTTGCAGTTGACCACCGGCCCCCAGCAGCCGATCTCGGCCAGGCACTCCTTGCCGCCGTACTCGCGAGCGAACTTGCCCTCCTCGTACCAGGCCCCGCGGGGACACCGCACGTGCACCGTGTCGCCGAACTGCCACGTCGGGCGCCCCAGCTCGTCGAAATCCGGGAGCGGGCCTTGCCCGTTGATGAAGCGCAGGAGGAGCGCGACGGTCTCGGTGAAGTTGTCGCCGATGGGGGGGCAGCCGGGGACGTTGATCACGGGGAGGCCGAGCTTGCTGCGGTAGTCCTGGCCCAGGAAGTCCATGAGGCTCATCGCCCCGGTCGGGTTGCCCAGGGACGCCGGTATCCCGCCCCAGGTCGCGCATGTGCCGATGGCGATGGTGACCGCCGCCCCCGGAGCCAGGCGCCGCACCCACTCGGGTGTGGAGATGCGCCTGCGCTCCTCCGCCGGCGCCCACGTGGGCAGCGCCCCTTCGGCCGCCCACGGCTCGGCGCCCATGGTGAGGTTCTCGTCGGTGATCGAGCCCTCGTAGACCACGACGTAGGGCGCTTCGAGCTCGCCCGTTTCGGCCCTCTCCATGGTGATGGTGAAGTGGTCGCCGGACTCCATCGCCTGCTGGTAGTGGTGCAGCACGACGACGGGGACCCCTGGGAGCGCCCCGGTGAGCAGCTCCTCCGGCCCCGGGTCGGTCGCGCCGAGCGTGGCGACCGTGCACCCGTCGCAGCTCATGCCCGGCAGCCAGAAGACGTAGACTTTGTTGATGGGCCCTTCGGTGGCCGTGCGCCCGCCGGTGCGGATCATGCGCTCGGCCAGCTCCCCGGTGTTGGCGCCGGCCACGTTGCCGAGCTGGTCGGGCAGCGAGCGGCTGGTCTCCCCCTCGACCGGTCGGTCCACCCGGGCTTTGGTCGGGATGGTGACCATCTGTTCCGGCATGCGTGTTCCCTCCTGGAGGACCCGGCCTAGACGACCCGGTCGGATCCGGCTGCCACCCGTAACGCAGTGTCGGTTTCGGCCAGGCGGCGCGCGGCGGCGTCGAGGGCGGCGGCCGTGTCGGTCGTGGAGGCCGACAGCGCGCGCGCGTAGGCGTCGAGGGGGGCAAGCTGCTGCTCGACGGCGCGCACGCCCACCACGACCTTCTCGAACCAACCTCGGATGCTCTGCAGGGCTTTCACGATCAGGAGCAGGCCGGTGGCGAGGACGCCGAGCAGGGCCCAAGCGGCCAGCACCGACAGGATCATGAGCACGACGGGCATCACGACCTCCGGGCGCCGGCGGTGGGAGACAGCGACTCGACCGTGCGTTCCACAGCTGCCGCCCGGGAAGCGAGAGTGGTTGCCGCCTGCCCCAGCTCCCCGCCCACCTCCGCCACCGCTGCGAGCATCGGCTCCGCAGCGATGTTCTCGGCCAGGCCCGCCGCGGTCTGGGCGTTCAGCTCGGTGAGCCGGCGGATGTGCTTGAGCACGCGCAGCGTGATGAGCACGAGCTTCAGGACCGCGAGGATGGCGAGCCACGACCCGATCAGCCCGATCCACCACAGCGCTGCCATCACCGCCCCCCGCCGACGTCGGCTGGCTCGGTGAGCTCGGCCAGCCGGTCATCGGCCCGGCCGAGGCTGGCTCGGGCCTCCGCCAGCGCTGTGGCACAGACGGACCAGGCGCCGTGCAGGCGCTCGACGCCGCGGCTCAGGCCTGCTGCGGCGTCGGCCACCGCGGCGAGCGAGAGTCGGACCCGCTCCAGGTTGCGGGTCGTACTCACCAGAAAGACCAGGACGACGACGAGCCCGGCCACCAGGGCGGCGACGAGGACCCCGGCGGAGGCGAGGGTGAGGGTTCGGAGCAGCTGCATATCAGCCCGGTTCTCCCGGGTCGGCCCCGGCGCTCCCCACCCACTCCTTGACCTTGCGCGCGATGCCGGAGCCCTCGCCATCCTCAGCCGCGAGGGCCGCGAGCTTGCCGTTCATCGAGCCGATGGTCTGCTCCAGGGCCCGGGCCGATTCGCGCACTGCCGTGATCTCCTCGTTGGTCTGCTCCAGCAGCCAGAGCGACACCGTGTTCTCCGCGATCTGCTTCGCCTGGCTCCAGACGGCCCCGGCCCGCCGGTCGATGCTCTTGGCCACCGCGATGACCAGGCCCAGCAGGACGGCCACGACCACCACCACGGCAGAGAAGACGGCCAGCGCCAGCCACCACCGCTCGGGGTCGCTCACGGGTACACCTCCGTCGCGGTCTTCGGAGACCGAAGACAGCTCCTCTCGCGCCGCTCCTGCGGAGCGTCGCTCACGGGTACACCTCCGTCGCGGTCTTCGGAGACCGAAGACAGCTCCTCTCGCGCCGCTCCTGTGGAGCGTCGCTCACCGCCGGACCTGAGGCGCCTGGTCCTCGTGGGCGGGGCGCCCCGACAGTGAGTGGGGAGCGTCTGCGTGGGCGCCTTCGTCGATCGCGACGGCGTGCCGGTCGACCAGCTCGCCCCCCAGCCACCCGGTGAACAGGGCCAGGACGAAACCGGCGAAGGACGCAACGTAGGCGACGGCGTCGGGTGACTCGGGCGCCTCCCGTCGCAACACCCAGCTGGTGACGAACAGGACGAGCAGGACCGCGTTCCCGGCGCCGTGGAGCAGCCCGACCTTCTTGGCCCGCGTCCCGCCGGGGATGCCGAGCCAGTCCACGAACCCGGGCAGTGCGGCCGCCACGCCGCCGATGATGCCGGCCGCGATCATCCAGTACGCGACGGTGGCCAGGTCATCCGCGCCGGTGACCAGGTACAGCACGTCGAAGATCACGGCGGTCGCGAGCAGCGCGAAGGGGAACGGGATCAGTTGCTGGTGCAGGGCGTGTCCGAGGAACTTCACCCGGCTCTCCACCGGGCGAGTCTCGACGGCACCGTCGGTCGTCGCTCGATCTGCCGGGGCGGCCGAACCGGGGTTTGCCCACTCTGGCGGCTGTCCAGCCATCTCCGCTCCTTGAGCTCCGTGTGCGACGGCCCCCGGATCGGAGGTCTTGAGGTGGATGGTAGTAACCGGGTCGGCTCCCAACTGACTGCCTCGAAGGACGCCCGGTCACAGTCCGTTCGCACCGCGTCGCCCGTCCGACGCGCCCTCGTCTTCGGGTCAGGGACAGGTGAACCCGACCGATCGCCGTCGCGGACACGGTGATGGGACCAGGATGCGACCACTGGCGGTGGCATCCCTGCCAGGTGGCATGTATGGGGGACCGAGGGGTCGCGACTCGGGGCTCGCGACCAGTGAGCGGAGGGAGAACGGATGGAGTTCCAGTTCTGGCCCGCGGTGGTGGCGGGCGTGGTCGGTGGCGCGGCCATGTCGATGCTCGACTGGATGATGAAGCCCATGGGGATGAGGATGGACCCACACCAGATGTGGGGCACCATGATGAAGCTCCACGGTGGCCTCGGGTACGCGATCGGCTTCGTGGTGCACGTGGTCCTGAGTGCTGCGATCGCGCTGCTGTACGCGCTGTTCTTCGACGTCGTCGGCGTGGAGGCGAATCTGTGGGCCTGGGGGCTGGTCGGAGGTGCACTCCACTGGGCGATCGCCGGGGGGATGGTCTGCCCATGGTCCCGGCGATGCATCCTGAGATCCCGGATCGGCAGCCCGCGCCGGGGATGTTCGTGAAGAACGACGGCGCGCTTGACGCAACCGGCTTCCTGATGAGCCACCTCGTCTACGGGCTGGTCGTCGGGGTCGTCTACGGGATGTCGACGTAGCTGACTGCGTCCCGCGCCAGCGCGGCGTACCAGACGTCCTCACCCGGGCACTTGCGGCGTCATGCGGGTCAGAACACGAAGTACCAGTGGATGAACAGCAGGAACATCACGCCGAGTAGGGCGCTCGACGACGCTCGCCACACCGCACCGACCCACCACGACCGGGTCCACGCGCCGAACGCCCACGGGAGCGGGGCGATCGCCAGGGCGAACCGGTAGGCCGACATCAGTGGCCGCCCGGGGAAGGGATAGGTCAGCCACACCAACACGTGCGCTGCCGCGTACACGCCGTACGGCAGCGGTGTGCGGACGAGGAGCCACACGACCGCCAAAGCCACCGCGACGAAGACGATCAGGTCCACGGAGTGGTATCCGGCCGGGTACTGGCCGGCGAACTGCGTGCCGAACCGCCAGGAGTCGGCCAGGGAGATGGTCGGGAGCGTCCACTGGCGTTCCCATCCCACCTGCGCGTCAACCGGCGCGAACGGCGTGCCGTAACGGACCAGCGCGAACGCTGCCACCGCCGCCAGGCCGGCCGGGGCGCCGGCCACGGCCGCCGCCCACGACCGGATGCCGAGACGGCGACCTGCGCGGTGCTGGCGCCACGCCTCCAACACCATCGGCAGGATCAGTAGGACCCCGACGTTGCGGGTGATGCTCGCGGTGGCAGCGAGCGCCGCCGCCCATCCCCAACGGCCGCGGCGGGCCCACACCAGCGCCCACGCCGACGCGGCCAGGAACATCGCTTCGCTGAACGGCGCGACGAGGAAGAACGCTGCGGGGAAGACCGCCAACGCGACGAGGCTCCGTCCCGCGAGCCGCTCGTCGTCGGTCTCCTCCTCGATCAGGCGGTGCACCCCCGCCAGGGCCGCCACGGCGAAGGCCACCGCGGCCAGGCTGCCCGCCAGGTAGAAGCGGCTGTCCAGCAGCCGTCCCAGTACCGCAACCACCAGCGGGAAACCGGGGAAGAACGCCGCCGCCGACGGGGTCTGGTCCAGGCGGAACGGCAACGGATAGCCGTCACGGGCGATCGCCAGGTACCACAACGCGTCGAAGCGCTCGAGGCTCGCGCCGAGCAGTCCCGTCCCCTGCTCTTCTGCGGAGGCTCCTGCCCAGCCCCGGAACCCCATGCCGTACATCGGCTCAACGTCGACCGCGTCGTTACCTTCCAGGAGACCGCCGAAGGCGAAGCCGAACACGGCCAACACGACCCGCAGCGCGAGGACGGCGATCACCGCCCTCCGCCACGCGGTGGGCAGCCGCGCGAGCGGTGCGGCCAGTGCCGCCAACTGCCCGGTCCACGTCGCGCGCGTGTCGGACGGGCGGGTTCGCGGGGAGCGCTCGGACGATTCTGCATCGACGGCCATCCGGCCGAGGATAACCGCGCGCGACGGGTCGCCGTCGTCGGCGAGCGCCCCGCTACGGTGCCGCCGTGATCGCCGTGCCTGGTCGCGACCGCGCCGCCTTTTGGGTGTCGCTGGCCGTGCTCGCCGGCACGTTCCTACTGGCCTACGGTGGCAAGGCCGTGTGCCTCGACGGGGAGCCGGGGTTCTGGGGCGTCACCCGCTACTGCTACTCGGACGTGCGGGTGCTGTGGGGGTACCGCGGCTTCGATGTGGACGCGCTTCCCTACGCCGGCGTGCCGCCGGGCTACCCCGTGGACTACACGTTCGAGTACCCCCCGGGGCTGGCGTTCCCCGCGTGGCTGATCGCGCTCGCCACCGACTCCCGCGCCGCGTTCTTCAACCTGCACGCGGTGACGTTCGCCGCAGCGGCGGTCACGACCCTGTGGCAGCTCGACCGCGCCCTGGCCGACCTCGCCAGGGCAGGGCGACCACGATCGCGCTGGCGGCTCCTGGGCTTCGCGCTGTCGCCGGGGCTTGTGCTGTTCGGCATGCAGAACTGGGACCTGTGGGCGGTCGTGCTGGTGGCTGCCGGGCTGGCGGCCGCGGCACGGCGACGCCCGACGCAGGCGGCGGTGTGGTTCGGGCTGGGCGCAGCGGTCAAGTGGTGGCCGGCGTTGCTGGTGGTGACGCTGCTGGTCGGTCCGTGGGCGCCGCGGGACCGGCGACGCCGCCTGCCCGTGCGACCCGCTGCGGTGGCGGCCGGGGTGTGGGCGTTGGCGCAGCTCCCGGCGGTGGTGATCAGCCCGACGGCGTGGGCTCGATCGCTCGCGTTCCACCTCGAGCGCGGCGCCAACCTCGATTCCGCCGTGTCGGCGCTGGGATCTGTGGGGGCGGAGCTGCTCCCCGGCCGGTTCTGGGGCGGGCCGTTGACGACGCTGGCCACGGTGGTGTCGCTGGCGTTGCTGCTGGTGGGCGCGGCGTACATCAGCTGGCGTCTGGAACGTGGCAGCCTGGATCCCGGCGATGCCGCACTGGCACTGGTCGCTCTGTTCCTGTTCACCAGCAAGGTGTTCTCGCCGCAGTTCGTGCTGTGGCTGCTCCCGGTCGCCGTGCTGTCGACCGTGGCGTGGACGCCCGTCCTCGCCGTCGAGTCGAGCAACGCGGGGGTGTGGTTGCTGTACGGCCCGTGGATGGCGCTGGGAGCCGAACCGCGGTTTGCCGGCTTCCTGCGGGCCGCACAGGGCATGGCGGTCGTTCGCGCGGCGACGGTCGGGTGGCTGGTGGCCGCTGCTCTGCGTCGATCAGCGGGGCGTGAACACGCCGACGAGCACCAGGGCGACGGCCAGCACGGCCGCAAGGAACCGCAGCTCGCCGTCGCCCACGTACCAGGCGAAGAGGCCTAGCAGCAGCCCGATGGTCACCAGACCAGGACCCACGTACCGCCCTTCGTCGTCCGCGGCCTCGTCCTCGGTGCTGTCGGCCACCCGGAGCCGTCCGTCGCGGTCCACCCACGCCCCGTTCGGCGCGTCGAACCAACCCGGGAGGGTCCCGCCGAGCGCCTGCACCGCATCCCGCTCGCCGTCTTCGAGGCTGCCCACGACCGCCGCCCAGTCCATCACCAGTTGGGCACGGAACACGTCGCGGCTGGCCGGGTCGACCAGGACGACGTCGCCGTGGTCGTGGGGCCGGACCCGTGCGTCGAGCCCCCGACGCGCGGCGAGTTGGGCGACGTGGCGAGCCACCGCGGGGTGGAAGCGGCCCACCGGGGCGCCGGTCGGGCGCAGCGGCGCACCCTCGGGGACGAGCGCGACCTCGCAGGCCGGGCACACCGCCAGGCCCGCGACGTACTCGTCACCGCACGAGGAACACCGCATCCCGCGATAGTACGGCCGGCTGGGCGGTTGCGACGTTCACGCGCTGGCGAAGGTCAGCGACGCGACGGCGCTCGAGCCACGGACGCCGCCGTCCGATCCGACCGCGGCCGCCGGTACCCTGCGCCAACCCCAGGAGCAGCCCCGTGACGGAACGCATCTACTCCACCGACGCGTACGCCGCTGAGGTGGTCGCGACGGTCGTGGACGTCGACCGCGGTGATGGCCGCGTGCTCCTCGATCGCACCGTGTTCTATCCGGGAGGTGGAGGACAACCGCCCGACACCGGATCGCTGTGGATCGGCGACGACCGCTTGGACGTCGAACGGGTCGCCACCGATCCCCGCGGGCTCTGGCACTGGGTCAACGGAGGGCCGCCCGCGGTCGGGACGGTCGTGCGGGGCGTCGTTGACTGGGAGCGCCGGTACCGACTGATGCGCACGCACACCGCGATGCACGCATTGTGCGGTGTCGTCTGGGAACGGTTCCGCAGCCCGGTCACCGGCGGGCAGATGGCGCCCGGTGAGGGACGCCTGGACTTCGAGCTTCCCGACTGGGACCCCGACGCCCGTGAACCGCTCGAGGCCGCACTCAACCGAGAGTTGGCCGCCGCCCGCCCCGTCCACGTCGACTTCCTGCCGCGTGACGAGGCCGACCGCGATCCCAGCCTGATCCGGACCAAGGTGTCGCTCCTGCCCGACGATCTGCGGATGGTCCGTGTCGTGGACATCGTCGGCCTGGACCGCCAAGCCGATGGCGGCACGCACGTGCGGTCCACCGCCGAGGTTGGTCGCGCCCGGATCGCGAAGGTTGAGTCGAAGGGACGCGGCTACCGCCGCATCCGCATTGCTCTCGACGAGCCGGACGCGTAAGGACGTGCGCGGACAGGCGCAGGTCCAACCCCAGACCGGCCTTTGGGGGCCGGTCCCATGGGCCGTGTCGATCGAGTCGCCTCGCCCTTCGGCTCGTCTCCCAAGCAGCGCTTAAGGGGACCGGCCTCCAAGGCCCTGCGGGCCGTCGACACCGCCCCGACCGTCGATGCCGCCGAGCGCCAGATCGAGGAGTTCAAGACCGCCTGGGGCGGGCAGTCCCGATGATCACCGGACCTGACGAGGCCGCCTGGGAGCAGTCCACGCTGGAGACGTGTGTCGCGGTCGTCCACAAGATCTTCTCGTGGGCGCCGGTCACCGCAGGCGTTGTGCCCGCAGCATGGTGTCGTGGGTGTGGTGGCTGCGATACATCTCATCCCAGAGCTGTGTGTCCATTTTGTTGTCAGCGATCATCTCCCGGCTCTGGTGTCGCGGCGGACGTCGTCGTCCAGCGGGTGACCGCCGAACAGGGGGACTACCAGGGGGCGGCGTCACCCTCCTCGCCGAGTTCACGCAGCAGCCGTTGCAGGGCGGGTTCCTCCGCGGCGGGCAGCTCCATGCGCGGCACCGTCCGCGCCCCGTCATCGGGGCAGCGCCTGACCCACGCGGGCAGTTCCTGGCGGCACACCACGCACACGCGGGGCTCGGTCTCCACCACCGGGCCGCTGTCGACGCCGCCCGACTCTTCTTCGTCGTCGCGGCGCCGCTCCAGTGGGCTCACCACGGCTCCTCGCCCGGTCCCGTGCCTGTGAGAGTACGGGTCATCCCCGGCGACGAGCCAGCCGGCCGGTAGCGTCGCAGGGGATGACCGAGACGAACGCGTTCGACGTCCTCAAGGCCCGCGGCTACGTCCAGGACGTGACCGATGAGGGCGCCGTCCGTGACCTGCTGGCCACCGAGGACGTCACCTTCTACGTCGGCTTCGATCCCACCGCTCCGTCGTTGCACGTCGGCAATCTGGTGGCGATCATGGCGATGGCGTGGCTGCAGCGGCTGGGTCACCGCCCCGTGGCGATCGCCGGAGGTGCCACCGGCCGGATCGGTGATCCCTCCGGCCGTGACACCGAGCGGGAGCTCCTCGACGACGAGGTCATCGCCGCGAACCTCAGCACGATCCAGGCACAGCTGTCGCGCTTCTTGGACCTGTCCAGCCCCGACCGTGGCCTGCTCCTGGACAACCACGAGTGGCTCGGGAGCTTCACGTACCTGGCGTTCCTCCGCGACGTCGGGAAGCACTTCTCGGTGAACCAGATGATCGCCCGCGAGTCCGTCAGGCGCCGGCTGGAGTCACGGGAGCAAGGCATCTCCTACACGGAGTTCAGCTACCAGCTGCTCCAGGCGTACGACTTCGCCCACCTGTACGCCACCTACGGGTGCCGTTTGCAGGGCGGTGGATCCGACCAGTGGGGCAACATCGTCGCCGGCATCGACCTGACCCGCCGACTGCACGGCGCGGAGGCGTTCGGGATCGTGTGGCCGCTCATCGAAGGTGCGGGCGGGCAGAAGTTCTCCAAGTCCGCCGGGAACGCACCGTGGCTGGCGGCGGACCTGACGTCCCCGTACGCCTACTACCAGTGGTGGTTGGACACCCACGACGACGACGTCGTGCGGTTCCTGCGGCTGTTCACCTTCCTACCCGATGAGCAGATCGACGAGCTCGCCCGTGACCACGCCGCCGAACCCGCGGCGCGGACGGCACACCGGCGCCTGGCGGAGGAGACCACCCGGTTGCTGCACGGCGACGCCGAGCTGGCCGACGCGGAACGCGCCAGCGAGATCCTGTTCGGCCAGGAGCCGTTCGCCGGACTCGACGACCGGGTGCTGTCGGACGCCTTCGATGCGGCGCCCTCGCTCGAGCTGCCGCGCGGCCGGCTCGACGACGGCATGGGCGTGCTCGAGCTGATGGTCGAGGTCGGTGCGGCGTCGTCCAACAGCCAGGCCCGCCGCCTGGTCGAGCAGGGTGGGGTTTCGCTGAACAACGTCCGCGTCGACGACCCCGCACGTCGCATCGCGCCCGAGGACCTGGCCAGCGCCACCACGCTGGTGCTGCGCGTTGGACGGAAGCGCTACTACCTCGCCCGGTTCACCTGAACGTGGTCACAGCACCGCTGCGACGTCCGCGGCCGCCACTGGCCAGACGTGCAGCGCCGGTCTAAGGTACGTCACACCCCGTGATGGACGGTCGCCAGGAGGGCAAGATGTTGGCCCCGATCCGCCGGACGGCGACGACCCTGGCCAGTGCCCTGGTCAGTGCCCTGGCCGTCGCTGTACTCCTCGCCGGCCCTGTCGGAGCCGACGAGGCGCCGTTGAGCGAGTCGCCGCCGGCTGATCCGCCCGCGCCCCGGACCGAGGTCACCGAAACCGACGCCACGCAGGCCGCGGCCGACGCCGTGGAGCAGGCCGTCACGGCCGCCCAGCCAGAAGCGGTCGACACGATCCTGGACGCGGCCGAGGCGGTCGCTGATCAGGCCCCGGCTCCGGTCGGCGACGCCGTTCGCACGGTGACCGCGATGGCACGCGAGGCGGCAGCACCGACCACGCCGCCACCGGCTCCTGTTCCTGCCGACCGTGACGACACCCGGGCGACCGGCGGGCCGGTCACCGATCTCGGCGCGGTCACCGTCCCTGCAGCCGTCCGCCCGGCCTCGAGTGTGCCGATCGGCGCGACCTCGCTGACCGGTCTCCGACTCGATCAAGCGCAGATCCGGGTGGCCGAGGCGGACCTGGCCGCGTTCACCTCGCCGGATCCGGCCCTGGCTGCTCCCATCACGGGCACCTCCGCGCCGCTGCCGTCGGTCCCGATCGACCGGGCGCATCGGATCCTGGCCGAGATCCTGTTCGGTGCCGCCCTACTGGTCGTGGCCACAGCGGCCCTGGTCGGTGAACTCGGCCCCGACCGCCGGTCCGCTGCCGCGTGACCCACTGACCCACCCGGCGTGCCTCCGGTTGCCTTGACGCGGCCGGGAGCCGCGGACGTGTCGGCACGCGGGGTGGCGCGAACGGACCCCGCGAACGGACCCCGCGAACCGCGACCCTCGCAGCCGGTCGGGTGCCGCGCTAGCGTGCAACCCATGCGGTTGAGCCTGCTCGTCTCGGCGGCGGCGCTACTCGGTTCGGCGTTGACCGTCGTTGTGGCCTCTCCCGCGGCGGCCGCGCGGACCGTCCAGGTCGTGGTCGCCGACGGCGGCTACAACGACGGCGACGCCGACGGAAACGGGTCAGCGTGGAGCACGGTCGTGCACGTGGGCGACACGGTGCGGTGGGTGTGGCACTCGGCCAACAAGGCCCCACATACGGTCACGGCGCTGGGACTGGACGTGTCGTTCGACTCCGACCGCCCCTGCACCGAGGATCCCGCCCGGGACGTGTCGGCCTGCCGCATGCCGCCGTACGCCTACCAGTTCACGTTCACCGCTGAGGGCAGCTACCGCTACCGGTCGCAGACCGACGTCGCCCCACCGGTCATCGGCGCGATCGAGGTGCTGCCTGCGCCACCCGCGCCGCCGCCACCGCCGCCCGAAGCTGGCCCGGCCGACGAGGCGCCACAACCGGCCGCGGACGGACAACAACAGGGCGGACAGGGTGCGGCGGCTGCAGGGTCGGCCCCCGCGCCGTCGCCCGCGCGCACCGCTGCGGCTTCGCAGTCAGGGCGGATCCGGGCCCGTGCCTGGCTGCCCCGTGTCGGGGTCGCCCCCGCACCCCCCGAGACGGGCGGGATGGTCGACGTGGCACCGGCGGTCGCGCCAGGGCGTGCCCTTGACGGGTCGTTGGGTTCTCCGCCCAGCGCCGCGCCGACCCAGACCGTCACCGCGGAGCTGGCCGCCGATGTGCCCGACTGGCGTCAGATCTCCCCCGAGGTGGCCCTGACCGCCGTGGCCGTCGCGCTGCTGGTCCTCACCGCCGGGGCGTTCGGTCGCCTGATCCTGTTCGGACCGCCCTGGACGTGACCGGTGACGTGACCGGTGACGTGACCGGTGACGTGACTGGTCGATCCGACCGGTGGTCGTCCACAGCCGCGGGTCGGGAACGGTTGAGCCGGCGGTGACCGTCGGGTACGGTCGCCGCGTTCCGGGCCCGCTTCCCCGGCCGGTCGCCGGTGGCGACCAGACCCCGGGCCTACCCGACGACCGGTCGGGACCCGGAGGACGGGCCCTCCGGCACCCCTGCTCCCAACGGCGGCACAGGCCGCGCCCGTGGGGGCCGTCAGCCCGAAGGGAGTGCGCTGTGCGCCACTACGAGATGATGCTCATCCTCCGCGACGACCTCGACGAGGAGGCCGTCGCCCAACAGGTCGAGCGCATCCAGTCAACGATCACCGACTCCAGCGGTCAGGTCATCCAAACCGAACACTGGGGCAGGCGGCCGTTCGCCTACGAGATCAACCACCGCCGTTCCGGCTACTACATCGTCCTCGACTTCGAGGCCGAAGCCCACGCGGTGGACGAACTCGAGCGGCAGCTGAAGATCAACGACGATGTGGTCCGGTTCAAGACGATCCGGCCCGAAGTCCGCGTCCACAAGCCCGGTGACCCGCGCCGGCGGACGCCGGTGTGAGCCCCGGTCGCCGGAGCACGGCGCTCCGGCGACGCCCGCCCCAACGGGGTGGCACGAGCGAAGGAGCGAACGGATGGCGTTCGAGAGCAACATCATCACGATCATCGGCAACCTCACCGACGACCCCGAATTGCGCTTCACCGGCGCGGGCGTGGCGGTCTGCAGCATCCGGGTCGCCACCAACCGCCGTTGGACCGGCCGTGACGGTCGCGAGCAGGAGGAGACGACCTTCGTCACCGCGAACGCCTGGCGTGACCTGGCCGAGAACGTCGCCAACAGCCTGCACAAGGGCGACCGTGCCGTCGTGATCGGGCGGCTCCGGATCCGATCGTACGACGACCGGGACGGCCAGACCCGCTGGGTGACGGAGATCGAAGCGGACGAGATCGCCCCGAGCCTGCGCTGGGCCGTTGCAAGGCCCGAGAAGACCCGCGGGCCGTCGGCGTCACGCAGCGACGAGTCGGGCGACTGGAGCGCTGCGAGCACCACACCGGAGATGGAAGACGTACCGTTCTGAGCGACGGTTCGCTTCAGTGAACGATCCAGGAGGACTCGGATGGCGTATCGCCAGGCCAAGCCCAAGGTCTGCCAGTTCTGCCGCGAGCGGGTCGAGTACATCGACTACAAGGACCTGCAGACGCTGAAGAGCTACCTCAACGAGCGCGGCAAGATCAAGGCGCGTCGCTCGTCGGGGGCGTGCCCCCAGCACCAGCGGCAACTCGCTCAGGCGGTGAAGAACGCCCGCGAGATGGCGCTGATGCCCTACGCCGTGCGCTAGAACACCACGGGTCGCCACGCGGACGCCGCCTGCCGCTGGTTGGCGTCCGCGTTGGCGGCCTTCGCCGGCGAGCAGCCCAGGAGGCTGACGTGAAGATCATCTTGAAGCAGGAGGTCGACAACCTCGGCCTGGCCGGGGACGTCGTCGACGTCGCCGACGGCTACGGGCGGAACTTCCTGATCCCTCGCGGCCTGGCCATCAAGGCGACCAAGGGCGCCCTGAGGGAGGCCGAGCACCTCACCCGGGCCCGGAAGGCGCACGAGGCCAGGACGCTCGGCGCGGCGCAGGAGTTCAAACGGCTGCTCGAAGCCCGCACGCTCCGCGTCCCGATGCGTGTGGACAACAAGGGCAACCTGTACGGGTCGGTCGGCGCCTCGGAGGTCCAGAAGATCCTCAAGGAACGCGGCCACGACATCGAACGTCGTCACGTCCACCTCGACCGGCCGATCAAGGAGATCGGTGACTACATCGCGGAGATCCATCTCCACCCACAGGTCGCCGCCGAGGTTCCGATCGAGGTCGTCGACCTCGAAGGGCAGGTCACCCCCGAGACGGTCGCGGCGCAGCGCAAGGTCGAAGCCGGCGAGGCCGCCACGCTGGAGGAGGCCGCGCTGGCAGCTGCCGCCGAGATCGAACAACCCGACGAGACCGGGCAGACCGACGAGGCCGCGGCTGCTTCCACGGCCGCGAATGACGCCCAGAGCGGGGAGCCGGCGCACAGCCGGCGATGATCACGCGCCGCGCGCCGGACGAGTGATCGAGCAGGCCGTGCGGCCAACGTCCGCGACTGTGCGGTCGCCCCGCGGCCGTTGCTGTCCACAGCATGTGGAACCCGAAGACCGGCGCTGACAGACCCCAAGCCAGCGACCGGCGCAGTCACGCCCCAGCGCGGATCGGCGTTTCCACCGCCCTTCCACACGCATCCCACGGGATGCGCAGCTGCTTCCACCGCTTCCCCACAGGACCGTCCCCAACCCCGGGCGCCCGTGTCACAGCCGGTGCCTAGCGTGCAGCAATCAGGGCAGCGGCGGTGCTCGACAGCGGTGCTCGACAAGGGTGCTCGACAAGGGGCGGGACGGTGGTGGTCGATCAGCGCACCGGGAACGGCAGTGCGGTGGCGGCGAGGACATCGGCCGCGTTCGACCGCACGCCCCCGCAGCACATCGACGCCGAGGTGGCGGTTCTGGGCGCGGCGCTGTTGTCACGGCCCGCTCTGGCCGAGGTGGTCGAGATCGTCCGCGCGGACGACTTCTACCGGTCGGTGCACCGGATGGTGTTCGAGGCGATCCAGGACCTGTTCAGCCGGGGAGAGGTCGTCGACCCGATCACGGTCGTGGATCGCCTCGGCCGTGACGGGTCGCTCGACGAGGTCGGCGGGGCGTCCGCGATCCACGATCTGGTCGCGGCCGTTCCCACCGCCGCCAACGCCGTGTACTACGCGCGGATCGTCCGTGAGAAGGCGATGCTGCGTCGGCTGATCGAGGCCGGTACGCAGGTGGTGCAGCTGGGCTACGAGGGTCACGACGACGTGAACGTCGCCCTCGACCGTGCCGAGCAGCTGATCTACGAGGTCGGTCAACGGCGCATGGCATCGGAGTACTCGCCGCTGAAGGAGCTGCTGTCGGAGGGCTTCGAGCGGATCGAGCAGCGTTACGAGAACCGCTCGGAGGTGACCGGCCTGCCGACGGGGTTCAACGACCTCGACCGGCTCACCGCCGGGCTGCAGAAGCAGAACCTGGTGATCATCGCTGCGCGCCCGTCGATGGGGAAGTCCAGCCTGGCGCTGGGGATCGCCCAGTACGTGACGGTCGAGCTGCGGCGGCCGGCGATCCTGTTCAGCTTGGAGATGAGCAAGTCCGAGATCGTCGACCGGATCCTGTCGTCCGAGGCGCGCATCGACTCATTCAAGATCCGCAACGGTCGCCTCGACGACTCCGACTGGGCGTCGCTGTCGGACGCCATGGGACGTCTGGCCGACGCTCCCCTGTACATCGACGACACCCCCTCGATCACCTTGATGGAGATCCGGTCCAAGAGCCGTCGGCTGGCCCAGCGCCACGGCCTGGACCTGGCGATCGTGGACTACCTGCAGCTGATGCAGTCCCACCGCCGCGTCGAGAACCGCCAGCAGGAGGTCTCGGAGATCTCCCGGGGCCTGAAGATGCTGGCCAAGGAGCTCGACGTCCCGGTCATCGCGCTGTCGCAACTGTCGCGCCAGCCCGAGACCCGCGGCGACAAGCGCCCGCAGCTGTCGGATCTGCGCGAGTCGGGTTGCCTGACCGCCGAGACACGCGTGCTGCGTGCCGACGACGGGCGTTGGGTCGCGCTCGGCGAGCTGTACACGACCGGGGAACGCGACATCCCGGTGTGGACGGTGAACCGCGACTGCAGCCTCGTTCCGGGCAGGATGACGCACGTCTTCTCCAGCGGACGCAAACCCGTTTTCCGCCTGCGCCTGCGCTGCGGGCGGTCGGTGGACGCCACCGCCAACCACCCGTTCCTGGCCGCCGACGGGTGGCGGCGGCTGGACGACATCCGCGTCGGTCAACCGCTCGCCGTGCCGCGAGCCGCGCCGGAGCGGGCGCATGGTCTCCAGATCGCCTCGTCCGACGTTGTCTGGGACGAGGTGGCCGACATCCAGGTGGTCGGAGAGCGCGAGGTGTTCGACGCGACCGTCCCGGGGACGCACAACTTCGTGGCCGAGGGGATCGTCGCCCACAACTCGATCGAGCAGGACTCCGACGTGGTGGGGTTCATCTACCGTGACCAGGTCTACGACCCGGACTCGCCTGACCGCGGCATCGCTGAGCTGATCATCTCCAAGCACCGCAACGGACCGATCGGCGTGGTCAAGCTCGCGTTCCTCGACCACCTGACCAAGTTCGCGAACCTCGCCCGGACCAGCGTGTGACTGGTCGGTCCCGCGGTTCGCGGCCGGGACGGTCCGCGCCGGTACGCTGGGCGACGAGGCTCGTCCGCGCGGTCCATCTTTCGTCGGGTACCGGCGGGCTGTTGCGCCTCGCGGCCTCGCCGCTCCGCCCCTCTACCGCCCCCCGCTCTCGAAGGTGCCCCCGTGGCCACCGCATCCCGCGACGACCTCCGCAACGTCGCGATCATCGCCCACGTCGACCACGGCAAGACCACGCTGGTCGACGCGATGCTGTGGCAGTCGGGGGCGTTCCGCGAGAACCAGGACGTCGCCGAACGTGTCCTGGATTCCAACGACCTCGAACGGGAGAAGGGCATCACCATCCTCGCCAAGAACACGGCGGTGCGGAAGGACGGGCTCACCATCAACGTGGTCGACACCCCGGGCCACGCGGACTTCGGAGGTGAGGTGGAGCGGGCGCTGGCGATGGTTGACGGCGCGCTCCTGCTCGTCGACGCCAGCGAGGGCCCGCTTCCCCAGACCCGCTTCGTGCTGCGCAAGGCGCTGGCGCAGCGCCTCCCGATCGTCCTCGTCGTCAACAAGATCGACCGCGTCGACGCCCGCCCCGACGAGGTCGTCAACGAAGTCTTCGATCTCTTCATCGACCTGGACGCGGACGACGACCAGATCGACATCCCCATCCTCTACACGAACGCCAAGGCCGGCACGGCGACGCTCGATCCCGGCCAGCCCGGGACCGACCTGACACCGCTGTTCGACACGATCCTCACCAGCATCCCGGCTCCGTCCTACGACGACGAGCACCCGCTCCAGGCGCTGGTGACCAACCTCGACGCGTCGCCGTACATGGGTCGGCTCGCGCTCTGCCGGATCCAGCACGGCTGGATACACAAGGGCCAGACCGTCGCGTGGTGCCGATCCGACGGGTCGACGGAGCACCTCAAGCTCACCGAGCTCTACCTCACCGAGAACCTCGATCGGGTCCCGGTCGCCGAGGCGGGGCCGGGTGACCTGATCGCCGTCGCCGGCCTCGACGCGGTCACCATCGGCGAGACGCTGGCCGACGCCCAGGACCCGCGGCCGCTGCCCGCCCTGAGCGTGGACGAGCCCACCCTGGGGATGACGATCAGCGTCAACACCTCGCCGCTGGCCGGCCACGACGGCGACAAGCTCACGGCCCGCCTGATCGACAGCCGCCTCGGCCAGGAGCTGGTCGGCAACGTCTCGCTGCGGGTACTGGCGACCGACCGCCCCGACGCGTGGGAGGTTCAGGGCCGTGGTGAGCTCCAGCTCGCCGTGCTCGTCGAGACGATGCGGCGGGAGGGGTTCGAGCTGACCGTGGGCAAACCCCGGGTCGTCACCAGGGACGTCGACGGCACGGTGCACGAACCCTTCGAGCGCCTGTCCATCGACGTGCCCGGCGAGTTCGTGGGGGTCGTCACCCAGCTGCTCGGCCTGCGCAAGGCCCGTATGGAGAGCATGGTCAACCACGGCACCGGCTGGGCCCGTCTGGAGTTCCGGGTCCCGGCCCGCGGACTCATCGGGTTCCGCACCGAGTTCCTCACCGAGACCCGCGGCACCGGCATCCTCCACCACGTCTTCGACGGCTACGGAGCCTGGGTCGGCGAGATCCGCACCCGCCCGAACGGGTCGCTGGTCGCCGATCGTGGCGGTCAGGCGACGACGTACGCGCTGCTCAACCTCCAGGGACGGGGGGTGTTGTTCATCGACCCCGGAACCGATGTGTACGAGGGCATGGTCGTGGGTGAGAACGCCCGCGCCGAGGACATGGACGTCAACCCCACCAAGGAGAAGAAGCTCACGAACGTCCGCTCATCGACCGCGGACGAGCTGGTGCGGCTGGCCCCGGCCATGAGGCTGTCACTCGAGCAGGCCCTGGAGTTCATCCGCGAGGATGAGGCGGTGGAGGTCACGCCCGCATCGGTGCGGCTCCGGAAGGCCGAGCTCGACCAGACCGTCCGCAGCCGGATGGCCAAGCGCGCCAAGCACGGCGAGGCCTCCACGGGTTAGCACCGTGTAGGGGAAGCGACGACTTCTCCGTCGGCCCTTCCGGTTCCTCCCACACCCGGCCTTCAGGCCAGGACGGTCGCACGGGCCTCCCCTCCTATGCTCGATCGGGGCCTCCAAGCCCGTCGCTCGCAGCGCTGGACGTCAGGGACCGATGAGTCAACAGCCGGATCCAGAGGCGGATCCAGAGGCGGATCCAGAGGCGGATCCAGGCGAGATCTGCGTGTTCGCCCCCGCCCCGCTGCTGACCGTCACGGTCGAGGAAGCCACCAACGGCGAGCCCGAGCTGCACGTGCACTGTGGGGGGCAAGGGTTCTGGGTCGCACGGATGATCCAGACGCTGGAGGCATCCTTGGCGCTGTGTGCCTCGTTCGGAGGAGAGACGGGCTCGGTGGCGCGCCACCTGGTCGAGGAGGCACGCATGTCCCTTCGAGGGACGTCGACCGGCAGCGCGAACCCCGCGTACGTCCAGGACCGTCGTAGCGGCGAGCGGGAAGAGATCGTCAACGTTCCCGGCGGTCCACTGACTCGACATGAGCTCGACGACCTGTACAGCGCGACGCTGACGGCGTCGCTGGGAGCGAAAGTGTGCGTGCTGACCGGCACGCAAGACCCCGAGATCCTGTCGGCGACGGTCTTCCGCCGGCTCTCGACCGACCTGGGGGCCAACGGCGTGATGGTGGTGGCAGATCTGTCCGGCGAGCAGCTGCGCCAAGCGCTTCAAGGCGGGCTGCGGATGCTGAAGACCAGCGATGACGAGCTGCTCGACGGCGGGTGGGCCGCCAGCGACGATGAGGCGGGAGTGATCGAAGGTCTGAAGAAGCTGCACGAGGCCGGCGCTCAGGAGGTGGTCGTGTCACGCGGTGCCAGGCCCGCCATGGCGCTGGTTGGCGACACGCTGCTGGCCGTGGAGCCGCCGAGCCTGGAGCCCGTCGATACGCGCGGGTCAGGCGACTCGATGACGGCAGCGCTGGCCGTCGCGCTCAGCCGCGACTTCGACCCTCCCGCGACACTGAAGTTCGCGGCTGCCGCGGCCGCCTTGAACATCACCCGCAGAGGATCGGGCAGCGGACAGCGCACCGACATCGAGCACCTCGGCGATCGCATCGAGCTGCGCCCGCTCGACGATCCCGCCGGGTCATGAACGACGACCCGCCGAGAGCGCGGAGAGCCAGGCGTCGGCACCGGAACGGTCATCTTCGTTCGGAACCTCCGCGACATGTACGTTCGCAACGCCCGCCGTGGTCAGCGGCCCGAAGACGGAGACGTGGCGCAGATCCGCAACACCATCCCAGACTTCCAGCGGTTCGCCGGTCGGGCGCTGTCGGTCGAGCAACGCACCCGAGAGCAGCTGTGGGATGAGCTGTACCGCTCGTTGCACCCGGACGTCTTCGAGCGGTTCTTCGACGGGCAGGGGTCACGGGAGGGGATCCCTGCGTTGGTCCACCGCATCCGCGCGCTCCGGGCCCGCGTGCAGAAGGCGGTTGCGGTCATGCCGGACATCATCGAAGGCGTCGAGCCCGCCGTGCGTTCCACCCTCGACGTGCCCGACGCACCCGAGCCCCTGCACGTCCTGATGGTCGGAAGCTTCTCCGCGAACGCGTTCGTGGACAGGCTCGACGGCGACGTCGCGGTGTTCCACTGCCTGGAGTGGTTCGCCGGCCGGGACCCGGCTCGTGTGCTGGTGGCCCACGAGGACACCCACGCCTGGCACCAGCTGGCCCAAGGACCCGGCCCCGGCGACGATCCGGCCTGGAGCGCCTTCTCCGAAGGGCTGGCGATCAGCGTGTCGCGGACGGTGGTGCCCGACCGCCCCGAGGACGAGTACTTCTGGTACGGGCTCGGCGGGTTCGAGGAGTGGCTGCCGTGGTGTCGGGAGCACCGCGACGAACTGCGTGAGCGGTTCCGCGAACGCCTCGATGACCCCGAGGCGGTCGAGGCATTCTTCGGTGGCGGCTTTGTCGAGGACCACTGGCGGGTCGGCTTCTTCATCGCCGACGAACTCGTGCGTGACCTCGGCGTTCCACCCCCGCAGCTCGTCCGCATGAGCGTGGAGGACGCCGGCCGAGCCATCCGCGACGCGCTTCGCTAGGGGTCGTGGTGCGCATGCGAGCTCTGCTGCTCGCCGTCACGACCACCGTGGCGGTCACGGGCGTCCCGTCCGGGGCCCAACAGGGTCCGCTCCGGTCGGATCAGGTCGTGTCGTCCTTCGACGGGACGCCGCTGTCGACGCACCTGTTCCTCCCGCCGGGGGCGACCGACGCCGCGCCCGTGCCCCTGGTGCTCCGCACCCACGGCTGGGCAGGGACCGCCGAGAGCACGCCGCACGGCACGGTCTCCCCGCTGCTCGACGCCGGCTACGCGGTGATGACCTGGGACTCGCGCGGCTTCGGCGACTCCGGAGGCCAGGTCCAGCTCAACAAGCCCGACCTGGAAGGCAGAGACGTCAGCGCCCTGATCGACTGGGCGGTCGACAACGCCCCGATCGCCGCCGACACCGACGGAGACCCCGTCGTCGGGCTCACCGGGGCATCGTACGCGGGGGGCGTCCAGACCGCGGCTGCCGCGATCGACGACCGCATCGACGCGATCGCGCCCGAGATCTCCTGGTCGGACCTGCGCTACTCGCTGTACCAGGGTGGAGTCGTGAACTCCAGCTGGGGATCGATGCTGTACGCGGCGGGCGTGCAGGCAGCGCGCACCGACGGGATCGATTCGCCGTCGGGGCCACAGACCGGAGGGTTGGCGCCGGAACTGCACCGCGCCTACGCCGAGTTCGTCGCCACCAATCAGCTCTCCGACGAGGCGCTGACGTTCCTGGCCGACAGCAGCCTCGCGCGGTACGGACACGATCGGGTGGTCGACGTCCCGACGTTGGTGATGAACGGCAGCGTCGACACCCTGTTCGACCTGACCGACGGCAACGGGATCTTCCAGCACGTCCGCGCCCAGGGCGCCCCGGCCAAGTACGTCGTCTTCTGCGGCGGCCACGTGCAGTGTCCCTACCCGGACGCCGACGACCGACAGCACCTCGACCGAGCCATCCTGACCTGGTTCGCCCGCTACCTCGACGGCCGGGACGTCGACACGGGAGCGGCGGTCGAGTACCGCACCAACGAGGCGGTGTGGCGTGCCGCAGACGACTTCCCGCCCTCGTCCGCCGTCGTCGTCACCGCCGAAGGACACGGGACGGTGATCCAGCCCGGCGCGCCCGCCGTCGACGGCCCGCCGAGGGGGCCGACGACCGGACCGCACACCACCGCCGTCCCGAACCCGCCTGGCGACCCGGCGGCGTTCACCGTCGAGGTCGCGGCTGCTGCGGGAGGTCCGCTGGAGCTCGTCGGGGTGCCGCGAGCGACCGTGACGGTGACCGGCGAGGGGCCGGTGGCGCACCTGTTCGTCAAGCTGGTGCACCGCGAGGCCGGTCACGTCGTCCACCACCAGGAGGCGTCGCTGCGCGCCGAGGACCTGTCGTCCGACCCGCAGCAGTTCGAACTGGCCCTGCCCGGCGTGGCCTACACCGTTCCTGAGGGACACCACCTCGACGTGCAGGTCGCGACGTCGAGCACCGTCCATGCGCTCGCCCGTCACCCGGCGCGGGCGGCGGTGCGGGTAGAGGTCACCGTCCCGGTGATCGGCCCCACCGCGGAGATCGGGGGGGATGGCGAGGTCCAGACCCCCGGGCCGGGCGGGGACCGTCGCGCCCCCAGCCCGCCGTCCGACCGGGGGCGGTGGAGGCTCGCGGCCACCGCGGCCGGTGTCGCGTTCGCCGCGTTCGCCGCGGGGGTGGTCGCCGTCCGACGCGGCTGATGCCCGGACGCCCTGGCCGCCGAACGGGTTGCTGCGGTGGATCTGGTCGGTGGCGACGGGATCGCGCGGGCGTCCTGTAGAACCGCGCCCGGCCGGCCGATAACTAGCCTAGGCGGACCGATCCGCCGGCCGTTTCCGCAACGTTGCGTGTGGACACGACCACGGAGAGTATATATACTCCGTCATGTAACTAGTCCGCCGGTACGACTGCGAGGTGACACCGTTAGCCGTTCAGACCGCCAGCGACGCGGCGGCCCCTCGGGCCGTCTGCCTCTGCTGGTCGCCGCGGCGTTGATCATCCTGGCCCAGACCGGGGTGGTCTACCTCGCCGTGGATCACCTCGGGGAGCGGGGCCTGCGGTCGACGAGCCGGCCCGCGGTGACCGGCACGCCGTCCCACGAGGTGACGGACCCTCTCCGCGTCGACGCCCCGCAGCGGTCGTCACCACCGCCCGTCGCGGTCACGGCCGATGGAGTCGCCGGAGGCGGAGAGCAGGTGTCGGGCGCGACGTCGGACGCCACCACGCCGGGCCGGGCATCCGCCGGTCAGCGCAGCCAGCCCAAGAAGAACGCTGACCGTGGCCGTCCCGGCACCCAGCCCAAGAAGAACGCTGACCGTGGCCGTCCCGGCACCCAGCCCCAGGCCCCCGCCGCCCCACAGGCGCCACCTCGACAGCAGCCGCCCGCGGCGCCCGCGCCTGCCCCGGCCCCGCCGCCACCGGCGCCTGAACAGCCGACCTGCGAGGCCGACAAGCCCTCCGAGCGCGCCGGCGACCCCGCCTGCCGTGGGAACACCGCGGACCCCGGCCCGGGCCGCGCCAACCCACCCGCCCCCGCCGGCAAGTCCGACGACGCCGGCGGTTCCCGGGGCGCACCACCCGGGAAGCGCTGAGCCAGCCGTCAGGCGGCGACGACCACCCAATCCTCGGAGGCCTCCCCCGGGTGGTAGGGGGCGTCGACGCGCTTGGCCAGCAGGCCGGGCAGCTGCCGGGCGCGGGCAGCGTCGAGCAGTGCGGTCCCGTGACCGACGTGGTGGCGGGGCGCCTGCCACGCGGAACCGGCCAGGTCCAGGTCGTGCAGCAGGGCTCGGCGCTCGCGGTACGCAAGCTCGGTGGTCGGGTGGCCCTCGAGCCACAGCAGGTCGACGAACAGTGCCGCCACCGGCCGGTCGCCCGCCAGGCGCCGAGCGCGCGCGTCATCACCGGCGGTGAGCCGCCGCTCGACCACGGCGCGGTCGTTGGTCGGCTGCCCGTCCCGGTCGACCGCGACGATCACCGCGTCCAGGATCGTCTCGACGGCGGCCAGGCGGCGCCCGACGCGGCGCACCTCCGGGAAGCTGACGGAGACGTCGCCGCCGTCGCCGTCGGTGATGGTGACGTGGCCGGCGTCGTTGGCCATCAGCACCCGTTCGCCGACCCAGCGGATCTCGAAGGCCCATCCCGGCCCGTGGGGGAGGTCTCCCGCCACCGCCCGCATCGGCCGCAGGTCGGCGGGGATGGGCCGCCGATCGGGGTCCTGCGGCGGGTCCATGCGGTGGATCATCCAGTCACGGTCGCCGAGCGGGAACAGGGCGTAGGTGCCGCGGACCCGCTGACCGTGCAGCGTGACCACGACCTTGTCGTCGCGGAAGGTCCGCTCCTGGTAGGTGCCCCGGTCCCAGATGTCCATGCGGCCCGCGCCGTACTCGCCGGCGGGGATCTGTCCGTGGAAGTCCAGGTAGTCCAGCGGGTGGTCCTCGGTGTGGACGGCGAGCCGGTTGTCGGCGGGGCGCCAGGGGATCCCCTGCGGCAGCGCCCACGACGCCAGCACGCCGTCGCGCTCGAGCCGCAGATCCCAGTGCAACCGGGTCGCGTCGTGCTCCTGGATCACGAACCGCCGCTCCCCGCTCGGTGGGAGCGGGAGCGCATCCCCGGCCGGCTCTGGGGTCGTGGCGAAGTCTCGGAGCTGGCGGTAGTGCGCGAGCCGGTCGGACACCCCACCAGGCTGCCGCTCCGGTCCCCTGCGGCGCCACCTCCACGGTCCGTCCGCGCGGCCACAGGCGACCCGACGTTCGGTCGTCGGTCCGTCCCCGCCGGCGCCCCACACAGCGGCAACATGGCCGACGAGGAGGATGGACCATGGCGAGGGCAACCTGGTCGGGCTACATCAGCTTCGGGCTGGTGACCGTCCCCGTGAAGCTGTACTCGGCGGTGCGCAGCCACGATGTCCACTTCCGGCAGCTGCACGAGACCACCCACGCGCGGGTACGCCGCCGCCGGGTCGACGAGCAGACCGGCGAGGAGGTGCCCTACGACGAGATCGTGAAGGGCTACCCGGTCGACAGTGACGAGTACGTCGTCGTCGACCCCGAGGAGCTCGAGCAGCTCGACCCTGAGGCGCGTCGGACGGTCGACATCCAGGACTTCGTCGAGCTGGCCGAGATCGACCCGATCTACTACAACAGCCCGTACTACCTGGCCCCGGCCGACGAGAGCGCCTTCAAGCCCTACGACCTGCTGGTCGAAGCGATGCAGCGCTCCGAGAAGGTCGGCATCGCCAAGTTCGTGATGCGCAACAAGGAGTACCTCGCCGCGATCCGGGCCCGCGACCACGTCCTGCTGCTGTCGACCATGAACTACGCCGACGAGGTCGCCGACCCAGCCGAGATCGAGGGCGTCGAGGACCGCCCACGCGAGATCCGCGAGCGGGAGGTCACGATGGCTGAGCAGCTGATCGAGTCGTTGACCACCGAGTTCGACCCGGCCCGCTACCACGACGAGTACCAGCAGCGGCTGGTCGAGTACCTGGAGGCCAAGGCAGAGGGTGAGAAGGTCACGGTCACCGCGCCGCCGGAGGAACCCGGCGGGGTGGTCGACCTGATGCAGGCCCTCGAGGCCAGCCTCGGCCGTGACCGCGACCGCTCCGCCGGTGAGGACCGTTACGCCGACCTCACCCGCGACGAGCTGTACGAGCTCGCGCAGGAGCGCGACATCCCCGGCCGGTCGAAGATGAGCAAGGACGAGCTCGCCGGTGCGCTCCGCGACGCCGACCGCGAGCAGCGCGCCGCCAGTTGACGACCAGCCGGCACCACCCGGTCGCCGAGGCGGTCACCCGCCGAGACGTTCCAGTCGCTGCTCGACGTCGCGGACCTCCGCACGCGCCGCGTCGCGCTCGTCCGCCAGTTCGCTGGCGCGTCGGCGTTCCTCGCGGGCCTCGGATCTGGCCTGCTGTGCCTGGCGCCGCAGCCGCTGCGCGCGCGCGTCGGCGTCCGCCGCCCGCCGCTCCTGGCGTTCGACCGCGCGCTCCAGGTCGCCCAGCCGGCTGTGGACCTCACGCAGGCGCCGCCGCAGCGCCGAGCGTTCAGCGGCCGATTCAGCGGGCGTGTCGTCCTCCGCCCCGTCGGAGGGAAGCGCCGCGAGACCCGCGAGCGTCCCGAACCCCGGCGACGTGGTCGCCCGGACCAGGCGGCCGCGGGCGACCGCGTCGCGGACCTCGTCGTCGACCGCGGCGGCGTGCAGGGTGGCGGTGACGTCGTCACGGTGGGTTGCGGGAGAGCTGCCGAGCTCCTGGATCAGGTCGGCTGCGGCGGCGGTGAGGCGGTCGACCACGTCGCGCAGGTCGTCGACCGCCCCGCGCAGCTGGCCATCGCGGCCGCTCAGCGCCCGCCTTTGCGCCCGACGGACACGGTCGGCCGCGGCGAGCAGCTGTCGGACGTCGTCGGGGTGGCGGCGGGTGAGCTGGTTGACCGCCCAGGCGGCGATGGTGGGCCTGCGCCGAGAGGACAGCTGCTCGGCGGCATCCCGATCTCCTGCGTCGCGGAAGCGGCCGACGAGTTCGTCGCGGGTCGCGACGAACTCGTCAGGTGGGACGGCGTACACCTGATCGATGGCCTGCTCGACGTCCACCGATCCCCCTGTGTCGGCCGTTTCGGCGACGCCACTTAAACAGGCGGCGCGGTCGTGGCCACCGACGCGGGAACGGCGTCACGCCCCGTCCGGGCAGCCGGGACTGTGGACCCGGCGCCCCCTACGGTCGGAAGCCGTGGAACAGGAGGACACGGTGGCCTTCCCGCGGATCCGGCTGCGTGCCGCGCCGCCGCAGACTCTCCTGCAGATCTACCTCAGCGACCACCTGGCCGCTGCCGTCGGGGGAGTGGAGCTGGCCAAGCGTGCGTGGCGCAACAACCGGGACGGCGACCTGGAGCCGTTCCTGCGGGCGCTCGCCGCCGACCTCCAGCAGGATCGACGTGACCTCGAACGCATCATGCGCCACCTCGACGTCGCTGGCTCCCGCCCGAAGCAGGCCGCGGCGGTGGCGCTGGAGCGGGTCGGCCGCGCCAAGCTCAACGGTCAGCTGATGGGTTACTCGCCGCTCAGTCGCCTGGTGGAGATCGACGCGCTCGTGGTCGCCGTCGCGACCAAGCTCAACCTGTGGCGGAACCTCGATGCAGCGCTTCCGACGACCGCGCTGCCCGCCGACGTCGACCTCGACCGTCTGATCCGGCGTGGCGACGATCAGCACCGGGCGCTGCAGGAGCGGCGCGTCGACGTCGCTCGTCACGCGTTCGCCGGTGCGGTCGCGTCCGGACGCTGACCGTGGCCGGTTGGCACCCTGACCATCGCGTGCGGTGGCCGGTCATCCACCAGCGCTGGCGCGATCTGACGTTCCTGCACTGGCGCTATCCGCCGCAGACCCTCCAGGCGCAGCTGCCCCCCGGGTTGCAGGTCGACACGTTCGACGGCAGCGCCTGGGTCGGGATCACACCGTTCAGCTTGACCTCGCGGGCGCTCCCGGTCGTCCCCACACCACACTTCAGCGCCGATGAGGTCAACGTGCGCACGTACGTGCGTCGCACGGACGGAACCGACGGGCTGTGGTTCTTCAGCCTCGACTTCAACCGGACGGCGGTCGTGGTGGCCGCGAGGGTCACGCTCGGGTTGCCGTACCGGCGCGCGTCGATCTCGGTGCAGCGCGACGGCAGCCGTGTCCGGTACCTGGCCCGTCGCGCTGGCCGCCAGGGACCGCACCTGCGGCTCGACCTCGACGTCGTCGACGACCTGATCCGGGACCACGTCAGCGAGCTCGAGGTGTTCCTGGTGGGGCGCTGGCAGCTGTTCACCCGGATGTTCGCCACGTTGCTGACCGTCCCGGTCGAGCACCAGCCATGGCCGTTACAGGACGCACGCGTCGCCGACCTGTCCGAGGATCTGCTGGTCGCCGCCGGGCTCACGCCGCCCGACGGCGCCCCGCACGTGCTGTTCTCCCCGGGGGTGGACGCCAGAGTGGGTGCGCCACGGCCGGATGCGATGACCAGCAGCCCTGCAGCACGCAGCCGCTACCGGTAAGAGGGAAGGGGCGTCGACGTGGCGCGGACCGCGATCATCACGGGGGCCAGCTCGGGCATCGGGAAGGCCACCGCCGTCGCGCTGGCCGAGAGTGGCTACGACGTGGGCGTCACGTGGCACGAGGACGAGGCCGGCCTGAACGGCACCGTCGAGGAGGTCCGCGCCGCCGGGCGCCGCGTGGCGGTCCGCCACCTCGACCTGGTCGATCCCGGCGCGGGCCCTGCGGTCGTGGACGAGCTCACCGACGAACTCGGCCGCCTCGACGTGCTGGTCAACAACGCCGGATGCGGGCACTCGGCTCCGTTCCTGGATCACGACGCTGACGCCTGGAGACACGTCCTCGATGTGGACCTGACCGGGGCGTTCCTGTGCATGCAGGCGGCCGCTCGCCGCATGACGCGCAACCGCGACGGCGGGCGCATCATCGCCGTGACGTCCGTGCACGAGCACGTCCCCCTGGCCGGGTCGGTCGCCTACTGCGCGGCCAAGGGGGGCCTGGGCCTCGTCGTCAAGGTGGCGGCGCTGGAACTCGCTGAGCACGGCATCACCGTCAACGCCGTCGCTCCCGGCGAGGTCTCCACCAAGATGACCGGTCAGCAGGACCAGGACCCGGCCGACAACCCACGACCCGGGATCCCGCTGGGCCGCCCCGGCCACGCCGGCGAGATCGCGCACGCCATCCGCTGGCTGGCATCACCCGAGGCGTCGTACGTGACCGGGGAGTCGTTCGTCGTGGACGGTGGCCTCCTGCTCATGGCGGCGCAGGCCAACAGCATGCTGGTGTGAGTGGCGCGACGTGAAGGCACTGCTGCTGGTCGCCGGATCCGTCCTGATCGTCGTCGGCATCACCGATCTGGTGTGGACCACGATCGCGGTGGCCGGCGGGCGTGGGCCGGTCACCGACGTGATGGCACACCGCATGTGGCGGCCGGTGGTCCGCGGTGACCGCAGCCACCGCACCCTGCAGCTCGCCGGGTACGCCATCACGCTGAGCGTCCCGGTGGCGTGGGTGGTCCTGGTCTGGGGCGGGTGGTCGCTGGTGTTCCTGTCCAGCCACGGTTCGGTGGTGGACGCGGCGACGCAGCAGCCCGCCCCCGCCGTCGCCAAGGTCGCCTACGCGGCGGGAGCGTTGTCAGGAGCCGGCGCCGGGTACACCGCCGGAGCACCGGTGTGGCAGCTGGCCAACAACGTGGCTGCGCTACTGGGCCTGGCGATGTTCACGCTCGCCGTCACCTACATCTTCCAGGTCGTGACCGCCGTGTCGAGGGCGCGGGCGCTCGCCTCACGCATCGACGGGCTGGGGAATTCGCCGGCCGACGCCGTCGCCGCCGCGCTCGGCGAGCGGCAGCTCGGTGACCTGCCCAGCCACATCGTCACGATCACCGACGGTCTGGCCCTGATCGGGCACGACCACCTGTCGCTGCCCGTCCTGTACTACTTCCACGTCGGGCGGCGGGGCGCGTCGATCCCGCGCAACGTCGCCATGTTCGACGAGCTGATCACGATCGTCGAGTACGCGCTCGACGATCCCCATCCCACCGTGGTGCGCCCGGCCCGGGAGGCCGTCGACCAGTTCATGGACACGCTGCGGCTGTCGGTCGAGATCCCGCCACCACCGCCACCGCCTGACCTGTCGTCGCTGCGCCGGATCAGCGACCAACTCGTCGACGACGACGCGTTCGTGTCCGCGGTGGACGATCTCGCCGACCGCCGAGCGCGTCTGCGGGCGCTGGTCAACCAGTACTCCTGGGAGTGGTCGACCGACGTGGACCCGTCCATCGCGGGTGGACGCCCAGCGGACGCCGGGTGACCGGTCGGCGACGGACGGGGCCTTGCGCGAACGGCCGGTGCGCCGCTCGGGCGGGGGGCGTCCGGCCACGGTGACCGCAGCCTGAGGCCACCACAGCTCGGCACCGTGGGACGACTTTGTCGAGGGCGGGGAGACGACCGTGGATGCCATCGAGTTCCTGACCCGACAGCACCGTCAGGTCGAGGACTTCGAGGAGCACCACGCCGTCGAGCTGCTCCTGCAGGAGGTGACCGACGCCGACCCCTCCGACGAGCGCTTCGACGCAAAGATCAGCGTCATCCAGGAACAGGTCCAACACCACGTCCAGGAGGAGGAGCAGGAGCTGTTCCCGCAGGTCCGCGACGGGCTGGGCGACGATGCGCTGCAGGAGCTGGGCGATCAGATGCGGCAGGCCGCCGAGCGGGGCGGGCAGAAGCCCACAAGGACGACCTGTACCAGGAGGCACAGGAGCTCGACGTCGAGGGCTGCTCGAAGATGGACAAGGACGAGCTCGCTGAGGCCGTCGAGGAGCAACGGTAACGGCCGGCGGCCTGCGTTCGGCGCGGTGTCGCAGAGACTCGGCCGGCTGTCGGTGAGGTGAGGCGTGGCCTACAACGAGGACGTCGCACACCGAGTTCGGGAAGCGTTCGCGAACGCCGACGTGGTCCCGATCGAGCGGCGGATGTTCGGTGGTGTCGCGTTCATGGTGCACGGACACATGACCGTTGGGATCGTCGGTGATGATCTCATGGTCCGGGTCGGGAAGGAGGCGTACGGGGACGCTCTCGCGCGACCGCACGCCCGTCCGATGGACTTCACGGGCAAGCCGATGACGGGCATGGTGTATGTGGCAGCGGAAGGCTTCGCTGACGCGGCGGATCTGCGCGATTGGATCCAGAGGGGTCTGGCTTTCACGGGATCGCTGCCACCGAAGTAACGACAGGCAGCGTCGACGGGCTCAGGGTCGTCGGCCGGACAGGCGCGTACCGCCACGTCGCTGTCCGCGACGAGAACGCCGGTGAGCGCGTGACCGCGGTCGTGCCGCACGTTTACGCTTGAACCCGGCCGACCACGGGTGGCTCGAGGGATGCCATTGGACGTCCGCGTCAATCGCGGTCTCTGCATCGGTTCGGGGGTGTGCGCGCGGATCGCTCCCGGCACCTTCGAACTCGACGACGAGGGTGTCGCGGTCGTCGTCGATCCGCGAGCCGACTCCAGGACCGCGGTCGTTGCGGCCGCCGAAACCTGCCCGACCGACGCGATCGCCGTGTTCGACTGCGGTCGACGGATCGCCTGACTTCCCGCCGCGTCGACGCAGGGTCGACGCGTGTCTCCCCGGCCGGATCGAACCGCCGTTCAGCGCTCCCGCTTGGGTCCGGTCTCTTCGGTCGCGGCCCTCTCGGCGCGCGATTCGATGAAGAACGCGCCCAGTGCGGCAGCCATGGACGCGAACACCACCACGGCGTAGGTGGACAGCAGCAGCGACAGGACCCTCCCCGGCACGGTCACAGGCTCGAACACCAGCGTGGACGTGACCGCGAGGTTGGACGACCACCACAGCGCCTCCCCGAGGGAGGTGACCGCTCCGGCCGCGCCCTGTTCGAGGACGAAGAGCAGTTGTCCGCCCGACAGGATCACCACGCCGGTCGTGGCAGCCAGGAACGTCAGGCGCCCGTGGAGGAGGCCCTGCGCCGTGCCCACGGCGCGGTACGACGATCCCAGGACACGAGCGGTGGGCAGGACCCGGGCCAGGCGAGCGGCGGGGACCAGGCGCAGGATGCGCAAGGCGGGGAGCGCCAGGAAGATGGCCGAGGGCCAGCGTCGCTGCAGGAACCTCACCGGCCGGCCGGACACCCCGAGCTTGACCACGAACTCCGCGACGAACACCACCCAGATCACCGTGGAGACGAACGACAGCTCGTTGCGCTGGTCGCTGGGCGCGATCAGCTCGTAAGCGACCAGACCGGTCCACACGATCGCCAGTGCCGCCATGACCGGATCGAGCCGACGTTCGACGATCCCTGCCAGACGTTCGCGATGACTGGTTTCGCGTTCCGGATCCGGGTCGAGCGTGTCGGCGATCCCGTGGTCCTGGTTGCCCATCCCCGTCCTTCCGACGTCGACCGGGACAGCATGGCCGTCGTCGTGTGCAACATCGAACGTGGCGACTACCGAATCACCGATCGGAAGATGCGCAGCAGCCGGTCGACGTGCGCCTCGAAGGTGAAGTCGAGCGCTTGGGTTGCGACCGCGCCGCGGCACCGGCTCATCTGCTCCGTGTCGTGCAGCTTCGCCGCCAGATCATCGACGTCGTCGTAGAGGATCCCGATCCCGCGTTCCGCGACGAGGTCCTGAACCGCCACGGCTGAGCCGGGGCTCGCCTGCTGCAGGACCGGGACACCGGCCGCCACCAGAACGGACAGGCGCGCGGGCGCGTTCAGGTCGTTCCACGTCGCGCAGGTGAGGTCCCCGCGGTTGCTGCTGGCGACCCGGTGCATCCAACCGGCGTCGTACTGCGCCAGCTCGGCCGCCCAGCTGCGCTGGTCGACGTGCGGGTGGATGTGCAGGTGGTCGGGGGCGGCCGCGACCGCGTCGTCGATCCAGGTCGCCCACGCCCCTTTCGGGCCCGGGCCCCGGACCAGCCCGTAGAGGTGCATGTGGATGCGGTGGGCGGCGAGCTGCCCGACGAGCGCGGCGTCGAGTCCCACCGGGCGCCCAAGCGCCACGGTGTGGATCTCGCCGTCGACGTCCGAGAGTCGGGGGCGGGGCGCTCCGTCGAACCAGTCGCACTTGGGCAGGTCGCCGTCGACGACGTGCGTGGTGGTGGGGTCGCGTGCCCCCGGCAGGGCGGCCTCGAACCAGTCGCGTTCGAGGGCGGTGGAGTAGATCACAGCGTCCGCGTGGCGGTGCAGGTCCGCGAGCAGCGGCCAGGTTCCCCGCACGAGGCAGCGCTGTGGCGCCTCCTTGAAGTGCCACACCAGCGGCACGCCGAGGTCAGCGTCGAGGATCGCGTGGACGAGCGGAACGGCCCGCCAGTTCAGCAGGCCGTAAATCACGTCGGGTCGCAAGTCGCGGATGGCCTCGCGCCACCCGCTGTCCGGGAGGTCACGGACGTGGCCGAACGGGAGCGGCCCCACGGTCTGGTCGGCTAGGGGGTCTTCGATCCACAGGCCGTGCAGCTGGTGGCCGCGCTCTTCGAACGCCAGGACGCGCTCTGGGTTGAACGCCAACTCCCCGGCCAGGACGATCCGCAACCCGTCGGGGTCGGGGTGGTGGCGGCGGCCACGGAACCGCGCGTACAACCCGTGTTCGTCGATCGGCCAGCTGTCACGGGACTCGAACCGCAGTGGCGTCGCGATGCGGTACCGGCGGCGGAAGGTGTTCAGGCCGCCGTCGTGCGTCTCGCGCAACGTACGGTGACGCTGACCGGGGTGGCGGACCCATTCGCACGTGACTCGTCCGGTGCTGATCGTCCTTCCGCGGCCACGCAACCGGCGCCAGAACAACCGGTCGAGATCATCGCTCTCCACCTCGTCGCGTTCGGTCCAGCGGTCGGTGCCTGCCCGGTGCATCACCTGCACCAGTTGGAGGCCGTCGGTGGCGGCGCCCCGCGCCGGGGACCAACGCCAGGACGACCTCGGGATCGTCGAAGCAGACCGCCAGCGTGGACAGGTGCTCGGCGTCGATCACGTCGTCGGACGGGAGGTAGGCGATCAGCGGCGCTCGTGCGAGATCGAGGCCGACGTTGCATGCGGTCCCCAGCCCGTGGTTGGTCGCGAGCCGGACGTGATGGATGCGCTGATCGGCCGCAAGACCCGCGATGGTCTGCGGCGTGGCGTCGAGGGAGCCGTCGTCGACGATCACCAGCTCCCATTCGGTGAGGGTCTGACGGCGCAGGCTCGCGACCGCACGCGGCAGGAACGCCGCCTGCCCGTACGTGGGCATCACCACAGAGACGGCGGGACGAGGCGCCGCCACGCCGCCACCGGATTCGTCTCGCCGGCCGTCTGGCGGCCGGGCCCCCGCCGCGATCGCCGTTCTCCGATCGGTCACCGACCGCCGACCGTAGCTCCACGCCGCGCCGTGTTCGTACAGTGCGGGTCGCCGTGGTCGAAGCGGGCCTCGCCCTCGACGGATGCCGCGAGGACTGCCCCGAGCCCGACCGCGTCGAGGGTGTCGCCTGCTGTCTCAAGCCACGCTGACGTCGCCGCAACCACATGGAACCATGCGGTGTGCTAGGCGTATCGCAATATCCGAGGAGGCCGGAAGATGAGTCGTGGGGTGATCGACGAGGTGGTGGAGGCCAACCGGCGGGTGGCCGCAGGTGTTGCAACCAGCCTGTCGTCCCGACCGGCGCGCGCATTGGCGATCGTCGTCTGCATGGATGCGCGGATCGATCCCCTCGTGGACTTCGGCCTCGCCCGAGGCGACGTCCACGTCATCCGCAACGCCGGTGGGCGGGTCACCGAGGACGTCTTGCGTTCGCTCGCGGCGTCGTGGTACTTCCTCGACAGCGGCGCGGTCATGGTGGTGCACCATACGGACTGTGGGATGTTCACCTCGGATCCCGACGAGCCGCGCCGCCAGCTGGAGCGGATGGCGGGTTCGGACCTCGGCGACGTCGATCTCCTGGCGTTCACCGACGAGGACGGGTCGGTGCGTGAGGATGTCGACAAGATCCGCTCCTGGTCGCTCACTCCACAGGACACCGAAGTACGCGGGTTCGTCTACGACCTGGGGAGCGGCCTCCTGCGCGAGGTGGCCGGCGATACGTGATCAGGGCCGGCCGAAGGCCTCACGCCCCGCTGGAGTGAGCAGCACAACGAGCGCGGCGGCGCTCACGGCCATCACGACCGCGCTGATCCATCCGCGGAACGGGAACGCCGCCGACAGGAACGCCAGACCGTTGACGACGAGGCCCGCCCACCACGCCCACCGGGCGACGACGAGCGCGCCCGCGGCGACGACCGCGTAGAGCAACGCACCGACGGCGAACCCGATCGCCACGGGCAGGATCATCCGGCCCGGGCCCAGATCCTCGATGACCGGGATCCCGAGGCCGAGGTGGGCCAGCATCATCACCGCCGACCCGACGACCCCCAGAAGGGCCAGAACGGCAACGGCCGTGGCGGCAGGAGGTCGCGTCGAGGACGGGGTGTGAGTCGCCATGGGATCCGAGGTTACCGACCGACACCCGACTGGGAGAACCGTGCAGACGCGCGTCGGCCCTCCACGATCGCCTCGACCGACGCCCCACGGTCGAGGTCACCACACCGACCGCGAATCGTCCGGCGTTGAAGTAACGTTTCGACGGCCTCGATCCGGCTGTTGCTCGATCCGCCCTCCGAGCGGATCGCGGGCGGGACGAGACCAGGACAAGCGGCACGAGAGGTCATGGGCATGGCAACCACCACTATCCGACGTCGTTGCGTGGTGGCGGGCTCGGCGATCGCCTTGCTTCTCGCCTGGGTGGTGGCGCCCTCCGGGGCGGCCGCGCACCCGGGAGCACACCCCGGGGGCGAGCAACACAACGACGGGTTGGGGGTCCGGGTCAACTCACCTCAGGACCTGGCCGGCTTCTTCCCCGCCGTCCAGTGGGGCGGCACCGCACCGGTTGACGATCAGACCGCCGACGTGGTCTACGCCGGCACCGGTTGCACGCCGGCGAGCTACTCGCCGGTCTTGGACAACATCCGGGGCAACATCGCTCTCGTCGACTCCAGGGTGAGCGCCACGAACTCCGCGGACGAGTGCCCGACCTACACCTTCCTCCAGAAGGTGCAGTCCGCCCAGCAGGCGGGCGCCATCGGGTTCGTCCAGATCCCTGGCGAGGGCGAGGATCCCACGAGCAACGCCACCGCGGTCTCCGCCGACATCCCTGCGCTCGAGGTTGATCGCACCGCCGAGGTACTCGCCGTGCGCGATGCGGTCATCGCGTGGACGCAGGGCACCGAGGGAGCGACGGCGGTCAACGTCACGTTCACGAAGCCAGCGCCGTTGGAAGCGATGGCGAACGTCCCGTGTGACAACGGCAAGGCTGGGCCGTTCGAGTGCGACGGCATCGACCTGCTGTCGTTCGTGCCGCAGGAGGAGTTCAACGGCGCGGGCATCAGCGACCTCTGGGGGTGGACCGATCCTGAGAGCGGTGACGAGTACGTCATCATCGGCAAGACCAACGGCGTCGGCTTCTTCCGGGTGACCGACCCGACCGCGCCCGTCTACCTCGGTGAGCTGCCGAACCCGGCGCTCCTCCACGCGACGTGGCACGACATCAAGGTGTACGCGGATCACGCGTTCATCGTGAGCGAGTCGGAGCCGCACGGCATGACGGTGTTCGACCTCACCCGGCTGCGCGATGTGATGGAGCCCCAGGAGTGGGACCCGGATGCCCACTACCGGCTCAACGACGCGGCGCACAACGTCGTGATCAACGAGGACACGGGCTACGCGTACATCGTCGGCGGCAACGAGGGGAGCGTCGTGCCCGACCAGTGCCTGTCGGGTCTGCACATGGTCGACGTCCGAGAGCCGAAGAACCCCACGTTCGCCGGTTGCTACATAGAAGAGGGCGGTCCCGGGACGGCCGCTCGGTCCGTTGGGGGACCGGTCGAGGAGAACTCACCGGCCGCGTACGTCCACGACGCGCAGTGCGTGATCTACAACGGTCCCGACGACCGCTACTTCGGCCGTGAGATCTGCTTCAACTCGGCGGAGAACAAGGTCGTCATCGTCGACGTGACCGACAAGCTGCTGCCGGTGACGTTGGGCGTGACCGACTACCCGATGGTCGGCTACACCCACCAGGGCTGGCTCACCGAGGACCACGCCTACCTGCTCGTCAACGACGAGCTCGACGAGGTGACCTACGAGGAGATCGAGAACACCCGGACGGTCGTGTTCGACGTGACCGACCTGGAGAACCCGAAGGTCCACTTCGAGCACTTCCACGAGACGACGTCGATCGACCACAACAACTACGTCCACAACGGGTTCGTGTACCAGTCGAACTACACGGCCGGACTGCGGGTGCTCGACACGTCCGGTGTGGCGGAGCAGACCCTGCGCGAGATCGGCTTCTTCGACACCTACCCGACGCACAACAATCCGACGTTCGACGGGACGTGGTCCAACTACCCGTTCTTCGGGTCCGGCACGATCGCGGTGAGCGGCATCGAAGAGGGCCTGTTCCTGCTGAGGCTCGCCGAGGACGTGCCCAAGGGCGGGCCCTCGTAGCCGGACCCAGCCGGTCGCGGCGGGCCGCCAGGACGAGACGGCCACGAGGACTGAAACAGGGGTAGCTCGTCGGGGCGCTTCGCTGCGTCGACCCACCCGGGGACGCTCAGCGTGACCGGACCGGCTGCCGCGTCGCCGTCCCTACTGCCAGGTGTCCGACCGGCGCGACGCGTCGCAGACTTGTTCGCATCGGCCAGCTCGCGCGCAGCCTGACCCGGCCGGTGCGATGCCAAGTCGCGCCAGTCGATACGGACGGCGTGTGTCGGAACACCCCCGCGACGCCGCTGCCACGTGCGAGTTCGGGATCCGAAACACGCCTCGGAGCAGGGCCTTCTCGGGAGCGGGTGAGGGGAATCGAACCCCCGTTCCGAGCTTGGGAAGCTCGTGTTCTACCATTGAACTACACCCGCGAGAGCGCTGAGGGTACCCGGGGCGCGCTCCAGACGGCAACAGTCGTTGCGTGGCGCCCCGTCGAAGGAAGGTCGCCGCGTGATCCTCTCGGACCGGACCCTGCGCGAGGCGCTCAGCACGGGGCGGATCGCGGTCGATCCGCTGTCCGACGACGCGATCCAGCCGTCCAGCGTGGACGTGCGACTCGACGACACGTTCCGCGTCTTCCACAACCACCGGTACCCGTTCATCGACGTCCGCGCCGACCAACCCGACCTGACCGAGGTGGTGAAGGTCCCCGGCGACGAGCCGTTCGTCCTGCATCCTGGCGAGTTCGTCCTCGGCGCGACGCTCGAGCAGGTCCGTCTCCCCGACGACCTGGTCGCCCGCCTGGAGGGCAAGTCGTCGCTTGGTCGCCTGGGACTGTTGATCCACTCCACCGCCGGGTTCGTCGATGCCGGCTTCGAGGGGTACCTCACCCTGGAGCTGTCGAATGTCGCCACCTTGCCGATCGCGATCTACCCGGGCATGAAGGTCGGGCAGTTGGCCTTCTTCCAACTCGACCGCCCCGCCGAGCACCCCTACGGCTCGCGCGAGGTCGGTTCCAAGTACCAGGGCCAGCGCGGTCCGACCGCCAGCCGGTTCCACCTCAACTTCCTCGACGGCGAGCGCTTTCCAGACGGCCTCTGAACACGGCCACGCACGACCCCGATGCTGCCCGGCACGCCCGTTCTCGACGCCCCGGATCCGCGCTCGGCACGCCCCCGCGCCCGCGCACCCTGCGCGCTACGCACGCGAACCCGTGTGCGCGCCCCGCGCACGTCGCGCTAAGTACTATTGACGCTACTGTGCGTAGGTCCGATGCTTCGCGGCCAGCGCTGCTCCGCAGCGAGTCAGGCGCCCGTCGCCACGAACCGGCGGGCGCGATGGACGGTACGGATGGGAGGCGGGGCGTGGGTGAGGCAACCGGCGGGTACCAGGCACGGCTGGGGCAGCGGCTCCGTTCGATCCGTCGCCAGCAGGCGCTGAGCCTGCAACAGGTCGAGCAGCGCAGCGGCGGACGCTGGAAGGCGGTTGTGGTCGGCGCCTACGAGCGAGGTGATCGCGCCATTTCGACAGCCAAGCTGGCGGAGCTCGCGGGCTTCTACGGGGTCCCACCTTCTGAACTGGTCGCTCAGCCACCGACACGCTCGGCTGCTGACCAGCCGTCTGGCCGCGGCCGGATGGTGATCGACCTCACCCGGCTCTCGGATGAGCGGCTCGGCGACGATTACGGGGCGATCTCACGCTACGCCTCGACCATCCAGCTGCGGCGCGGCGACTACAACGGCCGGGTGCTGACCATGCGTGACGGTGACGTGTGGTCCCTGGCCGCCATGATGGGAGTCTCCTCCGGGGAGCTGCTCCAAAGACTCACCGAGGACGGGGTGCTCCCTCCACGTGAGGATCCCGTCGGGGCCTGACGCACGGCTGATCGCCCGGCAGCATGCTGCATCGACCACCGTCCGTTTGGCGTAGTCTGGGAAGCGCGGCGCGGGGCCAGCGACTCAGGACGTGCACGCGCGTCATCGCGTCGACGGCCGTGCCGCGCTACCGGGAGCCAGCAGCGTGGACGCAGAGCACTACCAGATCGAACTCGGCAAGCGGCTACGCGCGATCCGTCAGCAGCAGGATCTCACGCTTCAGCAGGTCGAGGATCGCAGCGAGGGCAAGTGGAAGGCGGTGGTGGTCGGCGCCTACGAGCGCGGCGACCGGGCCATCTCCGCCGCCAAGCTCGCCAACCTCGCCGACTTCTACGGCGTGCCGGTGGCCGAACTGCTCCCCGAGGCGCCGACCGAGCAGGTCAGCGCCGGCGACGTTCCCCGCGGCCGTCGGGTCGTCCTCGACCTCACCCGGCTGTCGGACCAGGACGTCGACCCGTCACTGCGCCCCGTGACCCGGTACGCGACCACCATCCAGCTGCAACGCGGTGACTACAACGGTCGGGTGCTGACGCTCCGTGAAGACGACGTCCGGGCGCTGGCGGTCGCCTTGGGGCTGACCGCAGAAGGACTCATCGCACGCCTCGGTGAGCAGGACATCCTCGCCCGTACGTGAACCCACACCGGGTCCGCAGGAGCTTGCGTCGTGCAGCAGCGGATCGAGTCCTCCCCTGCCGGCCGCGTCGTGCTGTCGGCGTTCCTGGTGCTCGTCGTGGCTGCCGTGGTCGTCACCGGCGTCCCGGGGTCCGTCGTGCCCCAGGGCGAGCGCTGGGCCCGACCGGTCGTCGAGGTCACCGGCCTCGACCAGAACTGGGAGGTCTTCGCCCCTGATCCGCGTCGTGTGACCGTGGCCTTCGAGGCGCGGATCGAGTACGCCGATGGCACCACGACCGTGTGGCGACCACCCGACGACGGACCGGCGCTGGGCACCTACCGGCGCTACCGGTGGCGGAAGTGGGTCGAGAACGTCCGTGCCGACGCCTTCGCCGGGGTGCTGTGGGAGCCGACTGCCCGGTGGCTGATGCGGATGCACGACGCTCCGCAGCGCCCGGTGCGGCGGGTGACGCTGGTCCGACGGTGGGTCGCGATCACACGACCCGGCACCGCGAGCCCCGAGCCCTCGTGGAAGGAGGAGGGCTTCTACGTCATGGAGTCGAGCGAGGTGTGAGCGGTTGCCCGGGAGCCGCCGGAGCCGGGACGTGAGCGGTCGCCTGGGAGCCGCGTGGGGCACGTGGACACGGTTCTGGTTCGAACCGGTCTCCACCTCCACGCTCGCGCTGGTCCGTGTGGGGTTCGGCCTGGTCCTGACCGGGTGGACGCTGTCGCTGGCCGCGGACCTGCGCGCCTTCTTCGGGCCCGGCGGATCGCTCGCTGCGCCCCCGTCCGCACCGTGGCGTTGGGGGCTGCTCCACGTCGCCAACACCGATGCCGCGGTCGTCGCCCTGTGGACGCTCCTGCTCGTCTCGGCGGTGGCGCTCACGGGCGGGGCGGGCACACGGGTCGCCGCCGTCGTCGCGTGGGTCGCGGTCCTGTCGTTGCAGCGGCGCAATCCCTACGTCTTCAACTCCGGCGACGTGCTCGTCCGCCAACTCAGCTTCCTCCTCGCGTTGGCTCCGGCCGGGGCGGCACTGTCGGTCGATCGCTTCGTGCGACACCGCGACCGGTTCCTCGACCATCCCCGGCGGGCAGCCTGGCCTGTTCGCCTGATCCAGCTCAACCTCGCGTTCGGCTACGTCGTGTCGGTGTCGGCCAAGCTGAGCGGTGAGACGTGGACGGGCGGGACCGCCGTCGGGTACGTCTTGCGGATCGGCGACCTGCAGCGCTTCGCCGTCCCTGACCTGCTCCTCGACCAGCCCGTCGTGGTGACCCTGCTGACGTGGGGTGCGCTCGCGACGGAACTGGCGGTCGCGGTTCTGGTGTGGAACCGGCGGCTGCGCCCCGTGGTCCTGCTCCTCGGCGCGGTGATGCACGTCGCGATCGATCTGACGATCGAGGTCGGTTTCTTCAGCTACGCGGTGCTGGTGAGCTACCTCGCGTTCGTCCCGCCGGAGGCCGCCGACCGGGCCATCGCCTGGGTGTCCGACCGGTTCCGACGATCGGCCACGTCCGTCCGGGCGGCTACGGACTGTACTTGAGTTCATCCGCTGCGTGACATGTGGACTAGTCCGTGTTACACTCCGTATCAGGGAAGTGACGACGTGCGGTCCGCAACCTGGTCGCCTGGACCGACACCGAGCGAGTGGCGAACCCGACCCCGTGGCGGAGCCAGCCGGCACCGCCCAGCGACGGTCGTCAACTCGAGGTGCAAAGTGATCCCCACACCGAAGCGGTCGGTCACCGCCGGACGGCTCGCACTGGTCGCCTTCCTCGCCGTCGCTCTGGCGGCTTTCCTCCTGCAGCCAGCCGCGGCTGCTTCCAAGGACCGGGCGACGGGCCAGGACAAGGCGCAACGCGCGCAGGTGACGGAGGACAACGACGACGACGGTTTCCCCAACTGCCCGGATCCGCTCGGTGACGCTGACAACCGCCACCCGTCGGGGAAGGACAAGCACTGCGAGAGTGGCAGGTCCGGGAACCAGGGCGGCGCGGCGCACGATCCCGACGACGACGGGCGCGGTCCCGACCGCGGCACGGGCGGACGTGACCAGCCGGGCGGCACCGGCGGTGTGGACCTGCTCGACCAGGATGGCAACAACGGGTGCGGCAACGACGACGACTTCGAGGACGACAACGAAGGCTGGTGCGGTCGCAACCCGGCACGGCAGGATCAGCGGGCCAAGGACGAGCGCAAGCAGCCTGCGGTGAAGCAGCCGGCGAAGAAGCAGCCTGCCGTGAAGCAGCCGGCGAAGAAGCAGCCGGCGAAGAAGCGGCCTGCCGTGGAGCAGCCGGCGAAGAAGCGGCCTGCCGTGGAGCAGCCGGCGAAGAAGCAGCCGGCGAAGAAGCAGCTGCCCGCGGAGCAGGAGAGGCAGGAGCAGGTCACGCCGCCGACCCAGCAACCGCAACACGACGTCCAACCTCCACAGTCCCCGGTCGAGGACAAGGTGCAGGCCACGCAGCAATCTGCCGGCGCCGCACCGCAGACCGCCGTGCTCGGATTGCGGATCGAGGGCCCCGCCGGTCGGACCAACGTGGAGGCGGCTCTCCCTGGGGCCTCCGACGAGGTTCAGGTGCTCGGCGTGACGCTGCGGCGCGTCCCGGCTGCCGCGGACATCGGGCAGATCCAGGCCGCCGAGACCTCCGGGCACGTCCATGCCGCCGCGGCGCCGGGGGCTCTGGCTCGCACCGGCGCTGACGTCCCGTTCGTCCTGGTCCTCGGGTTGGTCCTCGTCCTGGTCGGGGCCGGCGCGGTCGGGTTCGCGCAGCGGTACTGACCAGCGGAGCCGCTAGCCGCTACGGGAGGTCCCGCCCCGGACCGCACACCGTTCGCACGTCGCCGGCTACCCGACGCCCGGACCCGACGACATCACCCCGTCCGGACCGCCCGGTGACGAGGCTGGTTCCTCGGCAGCCACGCGCGGGAGCAGACCACGCTGCAGGACCTCGGCCACGTCGAGCACCTGCACCCGACCGTCTTCCAGCGCGCGATCCTGGACCTTCTGGGCCACCGCGTCCTCCAGCATCGTCGTGCAGAACGGGCACGCGGTGGAGATGATGTCGGGTTCGGTGGCCAAGGCCTCCTCGATCCGCTCGATGTTGACCCGCTTGCCGATGCGCTCGTCCATCCACATGCGTGAACCACCGGCGCCGCAGCAGAAGCCGTTGGAGCGGCAGCGGGGCATCTCGACGGGGGTCAGGCCCGGGACGGCGTCGACGACGCGGCGGGGCGCCGAGTAGACCTCGTTGTGCCGCCCGAGGTAGCACGGGTCGTGGTAGGTGACGGTGAGGTCGAGGGCGTGGGCCGGCACAAGCACTCCGTCGTTGACCAGCTCCGCCAGCAGCTGGCTGTGGTGGACGACGTCGAAGTGGCCGTCGAGATCGGGGTACTCGTTGCGCAGGGTGTTGAAGCAGTGCGGGCACCAGGCGACGATCCGTCGCGTCCCGATCGAGTTCAGCGTCTCGACGTTCTGCTGGGCCACCATCTGGAACAGGTACTCCATGCCCATCCGCCGGGCGGGATCGCCGGTGCAGGTCTCGGCTGAACCCAGGACCGCATAGCGGACCCCGGCCCGGTTGAGCAGCTCGGCGATGGCACGTGTGATCCGCTTGGCGCGGTCGTCGACGGCGCCGGCGCATCCGACCCAGAACACGTACTGCACGTCGTCGGGCAGAGGCGTGCCCGGGGTGGCGCGGACAGGTTGCGGATCCAGGCCGTCGAACCATTCCTCACGCTGCTGCGCTCCGATGCCCCACGGGTTGCCGGAGTTCTCGACGTTGCGCAGCATCGCCGCGGCTTCTTGCGGGAACGACGACTCCATCATGGTCTTGTACCGGCGCATCTCCATGATCATGTCGACGTGCTGGATGTCGACCGGGCACTCCTCGACGCAGGCGCCGCAGGTGGTGCACGTCCACAGCACGTCGAAATCGATCACCGCATCGGGCTGACCGGGCGTGTCGCCGACCAGCTGCTGTCCGAGCACATCGGCGGCTTCGGCCTCGGTCTGCTTGCCCAGCAGGTAGGGGCCCTTGGCGTACAGGTGGTCGCGCAGGTCCATCACCAGCAGCTTGGGGTTGAGCGGCTTGCCGGTGTTCCACGCCGGACACTGCGACTGGCAGCGGCCGCACTCGGTGCAGGTGTACAGGTCCAGCAGGTACGGCCAGCGCAGATCCTCGACCTTGCCGACGCCGAGGACGGTGTCCTCGGTCATCGTGTCGACGTCGATGGGCAGGTTGGGCAGCCCCCCGAGGGCCTTGGGCTGCCGCGACACCAGCTCTTTGGGGAAGATCGTCAGCACGTGCAGGTGCTTGGAGTTCAGCGTGAACACCAGGAACCACCCCACGATGCCCAGGTGGAAGACCGCCATCAGGCCGGCGGTCCACTCCAGGGCCAGCGGCGACATGCCGTCGAGGAAGCCGGCGGCCAAGCGCGACAGGAACGCCGACTCGAAGTGCTGGTTGGCCTCCCCTCCGATCGCCCAGCGCGAGGCGTGGATCAACAGCAAGGTGTAGGTCACGCCGAACTCGCCCATCAGCACCCAGTAGCCCTGGTCGAGGTTGGAGCCGGCGAAGCGCGACCGGCGTCCCAGGCGGCGCGGGTGCTGGGCGAAGCGGATGGCGAGGAAGCCGGCGATGGCCACGAGCGCCAGGGCGATGAACAGGTCCTGCATGAAGACGATCACGTCCAGGCCGGTCAGCCCCGAGCCCGGGACCCCCAGCCGCCCCGCCAGCGGGATCTTGAACTCCGGATCGAAGATCTCCCCGAAGATCTCGATGATGGTGGCCTGCACGATCAGGAAGCTCCAGAACACCCATGCGTGCAGTACCCCGGGCAGCGACCAGCGCAGCAGCTTCTCCTGACCGAGCACCTTGGAGAACTGGTAGCGGATGTTGCCCCGGATCGCCGCCCACGTGGCTCGGTCCGGGTCCGGCTGCGCGTTGCGCAGCAACCCGTACAGGAACAGGATCCGCCGCCCCGCGACCGCGGCGGTGATCGCGACCACCGCGATGCCGCCCACGATCCGGACGACGTTCAGCAGCTGATGCGGGTCCACGCGGGGCGGCCTCTCGCTCGCGGGAGGCCGCAGTGTAGGAGCGCCAGCTGAACGGCTACATCGGTGGTGGCGGCGCCAGGCGCGACGTCGGTGTGCGCACCTGTTCCCGCCCGTGGGATCAGCTGGGGGTAGGGCGTCAGGCGCTACGTCGGTGTGCGCACCTGTTCCCGCCCGTGGGAGCAACCCTGGACGTCAAACCAGACCCGGTGAACCGGTGACCTCACGTGAGGCGTTTGCCGGGGCGGGCGTACCGCTTGCGGCGGAAGACGTCGGTGCGGGGAGAGGCCACGCGGTCGAGGATCAGCAGACCGTCGAGGTGGTCGACTTCGTGCTGCACGGCGCGGGCTTCGAACCCTTCGGTCTCGAGCGCCCGCACGTCGCCGTCGGGGGTCGTGCCGCGCACGACGACCCCGGTCGCACGGCGCACGTCGCACGTGTAGTGCGGGACGGACAGGCACCCCTCGCGGCGCACGTCGGACCCTTCGGCGTGCAGCAGTTCCGGGTCGAACAGGACGATCAGCCCGTGGTTGGGATGCGGACGGCGCATCACCGAGATGTCGAGTGCGAAGGCACGCACGGGCACCGCGATCTGGGGGGCTGCGACCCCCACGCATCCGGGCGACCCGCGCATCGTGTCGACGAGGTCGACCGCCAGCTGCCGTTCGGCGGGACCGATCTCGCCGACCGGCTCGGCCGTTGTCTTGAGGATGCGCGACGGGTAGCTGATGACCGCCCGGACCGTCACCGGACGTCGCCCCGCCGTTGGCGCACCTAGTACGTCTCCGTCTCGAGCGGGCGCAGGGTGTGATCAACCCCGACCTGGTCGTCGACCTCCCGGAGAGCCGCCTCGACCTCGACGTCGTCGAGCTCGTCCGGCACCGATATCTCGAGCGCCATCGCGTACACCGGCTTGTCCTCGGGGGGGAGCATGCGGGTGGAGAGGTCGGTGATGTTGATGCCCAGGTCGGCCAGCGTGCGGGCCACCGCTGCCAGGATCCCCGGCTTGTCGGTGCCGTACACCGACAGGATGTGGGTGGCGTCGGCGCTGTCGCGTCCTTCCTCGACCGGCGTGACGGTGAGCTCCAGGTCCAGCGGGGCGACGGCCTGGTCCAACGCCGCGCGCAGGTCCTCGGCTGTGTCGTCGGTCGCCACCAGCAGCATGATGGCGAACTGACCGCCCAGGATCGTCATGGCGGAGTCCTCGACGTTCCCGCCGCGGTCGCGGAGCACCTCGGCGACCGCGGCCACGATGCCGGGGCGGTCGGCTCCGATCGCGGTGAGGGCGAGTTGTGGCACGGCTGGCTCCTATCGCCCCGCGCCAGCAGGCTAGACCGGCTCGGTGGCGTGTTGCTGCAGGCTGCAGCCACGCCCACCCTGGCACGCGCCCGAGCGCGACGCCCGCACGCCCGGTTGGGACGAAGGTCGTTCCGGCCAGGGTCGGTCACGCGACGACGCTGGCAGGCTGGCGCGCTGAAGCGTTGGGAGGAATCATGTTCGACAAGTGGCTGGGTACGAGCTGGACCGAACTTGGACTCGTCGTCGTTTCCACGGTCGGCATCTTCCTCGCGGTCGTTGTCTACACCCGGTTGGCGGGGTTGCGCAGCTTCTCGAAGATGTCCACCTTCGACTTCGCCATCACCGTCGCCTTCGGATCGATGATGGGCAGCGTGGCCGCGTCGCCCGCAGTCACACTGCCAAACGGCGTGGTGGCGCTGGGCGTGCTCTACGGCATGCAGGCCTTGATCGCGGTGGGGCGGCGGCGCCTCACCATCAGCAAGGCCGTCGACAACGAGCCGATCCTGCTCATGGCCGGCGACCGCATAATCGAGCGCAACCTCCGCCGAGGGAAGGTCACCGAAGCCGACATCCGCGGAAAGCTCCGCGAGGCCAACTGCCTCGACTACGGCGATGTTCGCGCCGTCGTCCTGGAGACCACGGGCGACGTCAGCGTGCTCCACGGCAGCGGCGACCTCGACCTCGACATCCTCCGCGGCGTCATCGGCCACGAGGAACTGGTGGAGTAGCCGAACGACGGGGTGGCGCGCCGGAGCTCCGCCAGCGCCAGCGCCGTTCCGCGAGCGCCTCCAGGAAGCGCGCAACGGTGTCGCGTCGATCAGTTGCCGCGTTTGAGTCCGCACGTCGCGGGCCGATCGCTGGGGGAGGAAGATGAGCCGTCGCCGTCGCCGTCGCCGTGGCCGTCGCCGTCGCCGTGGACGTTGCCGTTGCGCGCTGCGCTGGCCGGACCGCGGGGGAGACCACGGGGGAGACCGCGGGGGAGACCGCGGGGGAGACCGCGGGGGAGACCACGGGGGAGACCACGGGGGAGGCCACGGGGGAGACCGCGGGGGAGGCCACGGGGGAGACCACGGGGGGTCCCGGTCGGCACTGGTCGCCGCGTTGGTGGCTGCCGCCGTCGCTGCCGGGCTCACCGCAGCCTGCGGCGGTGACCAGCCCGGGCAGACACCAGCGACCGCAACGGCGTCGGTGCCGGTGCCCTCACTGCACCCGTCGGTGGACGGCTACCCCGACACCGCCGTGTCCCTGGCCGGTCCGGGCAGCCGCCGCGTCGCGGTGGCGGTCAAGGTCGCCAACACCCCGGCGCGGCGAGCACACGGCCTGATGGAGGTCGCGTCTCTGCCCCCCGCCGTCGGCATGTTGTTCACGTTCCCCGACGACACCGCCGGCGGGTTCTGGATGAAGAACACGCTGGTCCCGCTCGACATCGCCTACGCGGACGCCGGTGGCGACATCCACACGATCCTGCAGATGGAGCCGTGTCCCGCCGGCCACGACTGCCCGCTGTACCCGCCGTCGCAGCCGTACCGCTACGCGCTGGAGGTCGCCGCCGGCTGGTTCGACGCGGCGGGGGTCAGCGACGAGTGGCGCTTGGAGCTCCCCGACGACCTGCCACCGTCGAGCTGAGGTCGTCGAGCCCGCCGGACCCGGAAAGCCCATCGTCGAGCCCGTCCGACCCGGAAAGCCCATCGCCGAGCCCGCCCGACCCGGAAAGCCCATCGCCGAGCCCGCCCGACCCGGAAAGCCCATCGCCGAGCCGCCGGACCCGGAAAGCCCATCGTCGAGCCCGTCCGACCCGGAAAGCCCATCGTCGAGCCCGTCCGACCCGGAAAGCCCATCGCCGAGCCCGCCCGACCCGGAAAGCCCATCGTCGAGCCGCCGGACCCGGAAAGCCCATCGTCGAGCCCGTCCGCCGGTGCCGGTGCACCGTGCTCCGTAGGCTGCGATCGGCGGAAGGAGACGCGTGGAGGCGTGGCAGTACGTCCTCGCGGCCGCCTTCGTGCTCCTCCCTGTCGTGCTGATGCTCGCCATCTGGGGCCAGGAGCGGCTGACGTCACGGGGTCGCCCCGTTCGGCGTTCCTGGCCCCGCCACGTCCGCCGGCGAGGACTCGATCAGGACGCCGCGCACGGCTGGCGACCCGGACAGCTTCCCGGCACGGCACCGGCAAGCGGAACCGAGGATCAGGCCGCACCACCTGATCGATCGGCCGGGGCGCAGGATAGTTGATAAGACTGCGCTCAGGTTCTATCATGGCAACCGACTAAGGAGGCGGCCGGCCTGCCGGCCGACAGTCGTGACACGAGGAGTGACAGCATGGCGAAGGCCGTAGGCATCGATCTGGGGACGACCAACTCGGTCGTCTCGGTGTTGGAGGGTGGCGAACCGACCGTCATCCCCAACGCAGAGGGCGCGCGCACGACCCCGTCGGTGGTCGCGTTCTCCAAGGCCGGCGAGGTGCTCGTCGGCGAGGTCGCCAAACGGCAGGCGATCACCAACCCCGACCGCACCGTCCGCTCGGTGAAGCGCCACATGGGCGGCGACTGGTCGGTGGACATCGACGGCAAGAAGTACACGCCGCAGGAGATCTCCGCACGCATCCTGATGAAGCTCAAGCGCGACGCGGAGGCGTACCTGGGGGACACCGTGATCCAGGCGGTCATCACCGTCCCCGCGTACTTCGACGACGCCCAGCGACAGGCCACCAAGGAAGCTGGTCAGATCGCTGGCCTGGAGGTCCTGCGGCTCGTCGCCGAGCCGACCGCCGCATCGTTGGCCTACGGGCTGGACAAGGAGGATGAGCAGACCATCCTCGTGTTCGACCTCGGCGGCGGGACCTACGACGTGTCGATCCTGGAGATCGCCGAAGGAGTCTTCGACGTCAAGGCTACCCACGGCGACAGCCACCTCGGAGGTGACGACTGGGACCAGGCCGTCATGGACTGGCTGGTCAAGTCCTTCAAGGACAAGCACGGCGTCGACCTCTCCAAGGACAAGATGGCGCTCCAGCGCCTGAAGGAGGCTGCCGAGAAGGCCAAGATCGACCTCTCGCAGGCGACCGAGACCACGATCAACCTGCCGTTCGTCACCGCAACCGACGCGGGGCCGCTCCACCTGGAGGAGACGCTCACCCGCGCGACGTTCAACGAGTTGACCAGCGACCTGATCGACAAGCTGCGTGGCCCGTTCCAGCAGGCGATCAAGGACGCCGGGGTGGCCCTCGGCGACATCGACCACGTCATCCTGGTCGGCGGGTCGACGCGGATGCCGGCCGTCAAGGAGCTGGTCCGCGGCCTCACCGGTGGGAAGGAGCCGCACCAGGGCGTCAACCCCGACGAGGTGGTGGCGATCGGTGCGGCGCTGCAGGCCGGCGTGCTGAAGGGCGAGGTCAAGGACGTCCTGCTGCTGGACGTCACGCCCCTGTCGCTCGGGATCGAGACCAAGGGGGGGGTGATGACCAGGCTGATCGAGCGCAACACCACCATCCCCACCAAGCGCTCCGAGGTGTTCACCACGGCCGAGGACAACCAGCCGTCTGTGGAGATCCACGTGCTGCAGGGCGAGCGTGAGATGGCCGCGGGCAACAAGACGCTGGGCAAGTTCATGCTCACCGACATCCCGCCGGCGCCCCGCGGCGTGCCGCAGATCGAGGTCACCTTCGACATCGACGCCAACGGCATCGTGCACGTCAGCGCCAAGGACCTCGGGACGGGGAAGGAACAGTCGATGACCATCACCGGCGGTTCCGCCCTGCCCAGGGACGACATCGACCGCATGGTCCGCGACGCCGATCAGTACGCCGAAGAGGACCGTCGCCGTCGCGAAGCGGCCGAGGCGCGCAACGCCGGCGACCAGCTCGTCTACCAGACCGAGAAGCTGCTGCGTGAACACGGCGACAAGGTCCCGGCCGACGCCAAGGCCCGGGCCGAGTCGGCCATCGGTGAGCTGCGCGAGGCGCTCAAGGGCGACGACACCGGAGCGATCCGGTCCAAGACCGAGGCCCTCGCGCAGGCCTCGCAGCAGCTGGGCCAGGCGATCTACGAGGCGTCGGGTGCCGAGGCTGGAGCCGCGGCAGGTGGCGCTACCGGTGGCGCCGCGGGTGGCCCGGCCGGCGCCGGCCCCGAGGACGTGGTCGAGGCCGAGGTCGTCGACGAGGGCGACGACCAGGAAGCCGCAAGCTGACCCACGCGGGGCGGCGCTCCAGCGCCGCCCCGGACCATCCCCACAACCGCACGCACACACGACAAGGAGGAGACATGAGCGCACTGAGCCGTTACCACGGGCGTGACCTCGCAGGCCTCCAAGACGAGGTCGAGCGGATGTTCCGCAGCTTCTTCGGTGAGGAACGGCCGTCGACCGCAGGAGCCTGGAGCCCCGCGCTCGACGTCGAGGAGAACGAGGACAGCTTCGTCCTGCACGTCGAGCTGCCCGGCCTGGACGCAGACGACGTCGAGATCACCCTCGAGGAGAACGTCCTCACGGTCTCCGGCGAGCGACGCTTCTACGACGAGAGCGAGGCGGAGGGCTTCCGCCGCGTCGAGCGACGCTTCGGCCGGTTCCACCGTGCCGTGCGTCTCCCGGACCGGGTGGATTCCGACAACGTCGAGGCCAACTTCCGCAACGGGATGCTGACGATCACGGTTCCCAAGGCCGAGGAGGCCAAGCCGCGCCGGATCGAGGTCCGTCCCAGCTGACCGACCGACTCGGGGCCGGTGCCGGGCGCACAGCGCTCACGCCGGCCCCAGCCGATCTGACAGGACCGACATGACCAACACCAGCGACGAGCACCGAGACGACGCCGTGGCCGACCCGCGTGCGCACCTCGACGACGTCGCCGAGCGTGGCGGCGTGCAGGGCGTCGACGACGGCGCCGAGCGTGGCGGCGTGCAGGGCGTCGACGACGGCGGGACGGCGGCGCACGCCCAAGACGACGTCGCCGATCAGGTCGCGGCCGCCGACGCCCACGAGGACCTTGGCGAGGCGTCGATGCCACAGCCGGACGTGGACCGAAGCGACGTCGGTGGTGACCTGTCGCGGGGCGACGTGCCGACCGTCGACCCGGCCGACCAGCGGCCACGAGTCAAGCCCACGCCCGAAGACCAGCCCACGCCCGAAGACCAGCCCACGCCCGAAGACCAGCCCACGCCCGAAGACCAGCCCACGCCCGAAGACCAGCGCTCGCGCGAGGAGCTGCGCGCCGCCCTGGAGGCGGCCGAGTCCAAGCGCGACGAGTACCTCGACCACCTCAAGCGCACCCAGGCCGAGTTCCAGAACTTCCGGAAGCGGACGATGCGCGAAGGTGCCACCCAGCGGGATCAGGGCATGGTGGACGTCCTCGGGCGGTTGATCGACGTCCTCGACGACTTCGAGCTCGCCGTGCTCGCCGCGGAGTCCGCCACGGACGTCGCCAGCCTCCGCAAGGGCGTGGAGATGGTCTACGGCAAGCTCGTCGACGCGCTGCGCGCGTTCGGTCTCGAGCGGATCGGCCGTGAGGGCGTGGCCTTCGATCCCCAGCTGCACGAAGCCGTGCAGCACGGGCACGATGGCGAGGATCGTGATCACCCGGTGGTCGCCGAGGTGCTGCGGCCCGGCTACATGGTCGGGGATCGGGTGCTGCGCGCCGCGATGGTCAGGGTCGTGGAGTAGCGATGGCACCCCAGCGTGACTGGCTCGACAAGGACTTCTACGAGGTCCTCGGCGTCTCGTCGGACGCCTCACAGGCCGACATCAAGAAGGCCTACCGCAAGCTGGCCCAGAAGCTGCACCCAGACGCCAACCCCGACGACCCCAGCGCCGAGCAGCGCTTCAAGGAGGTCAGCGAGGCGTACTCGGTCCTGGGCGACGAGGACAGGCGCAAGGAGTACGACGAGGTCCGTCGCCTGGCAGCGTCCGGCGCGTTCGCTGGCGGTGGCTTCCCTGGCGGCGGACGCGGCTTCACCTTCACCGAGGGCGACATCGGGGATCTCGGCAACCTCGGTGACCTGTTCAGTGGTCTGTTCGGCGGCGGTGGCATGCGGTTCGGGCCGTCCGGCCGCGTCCGCCGCCAGCGGAAGGGCCAGGACCTCCAGGCCAACGTCAACCTGTCGTTCGAGGACGCGCTCACGGGGGTCACCACGACCCTGCGGGTCACCGGCGACGGGCCGTGCGAGACGTGTCACGGGACGGGCGCGCGGCCCGGGACCAGCCCGCGGACCTGCCCGCGCTGTCAGGGGACCGGGACCGTCGCGGTGGACCAGGGCCCGTTCTCGATCGCCCAGCCGTGCCCGCAGTGCGGCGGACGCGGCCAGGTGATCGACTCGCCGTGCCAGACCTGTGGCGGGAGCGGCCGGCAGACCGAACCGCGGGAGATCCGGGTCCGCATCCCGGCGGGCGTGAAGGACGGCGCCCGCATCCGCGTCCCCGGACGCGGAGGTCCGGGCGAGAACGGCGGCCCACCCGGCGACCTGTACGTCAACGTCTCGGTAGCGCCCCACCCGGTTTTCGGTCGGCGTGGCGACGACATCACCGTGGAGGTCCCGATCACGTTCAGCGAGGCAGCGCTCGGCACCGACCTGCGGGTGCCGCTCCCCAGCGTGAACGGCACAGCCGGTACCACCACCATCCGCATCCCGCCCGGCACCGCCAGCGGACGGACCTTCCGCGTCCGCGGCAAGGGCGCCCCGACCCGCGACGGCCGCGGTGATCTGCTGGTGACGGTCCGGGTGGACGTCCCCCGGAAGCTGTCGCGACGGCAGAAGGACCTGCTGCGCGAGCTCCGCGAGCTGGACGACACGAGCGACCGCGATCGACTCCTGGAGCAGGTATGAGCCCGACGACAACCTGGTTGGCGGCGTCAGCTGCGCGGAGGTGATCGCGCGTGGCTGACGATCATGGCGACAGGCGCCGCGGACGCGACGGGGCGGTGTACGTGATCTCCGTGGCGGCCGAGCTCGCCGGCATGCACCCGCAGACGTTGCGCGCCTACGAACGCAGCGGCCTGGTCTCGCCGGAGCGCTCGTCGGGGAACGTCCGCCGGTACTCCGACGCCGACGTGGAGCGTCTGCACCAGATCCAGGACCTGACCAGCCAAGGGCTCAACCTGATCGGCGTCAAGATGGTGCTCGAGCTGCGGGGACGGCTGGCGGCGGCACAGCAGCGCATCGCTCGGCTCGAGTCGGAGCTGGAACGGATGGCCGACCGCCTCCGCGACGAGGTTGCAGCTGCCCACCGTGAACACCGCCACGAGCTGGTCCCGGTCTCGCGCGGCGCGATCGAGATCTGGAGGAAGTACGACAGATGAACCCGGACAAGCTGACCCTCAAGTCGTCCGAGGCGTTGCAGAACGCCGTCGCGATGGCGCGACAGTCACACCATCCCGAGGCTCTGCCTGCGCACCTGATGCTGGTGTTGCTGGGCCAGCCCGACAGCGTGGTGCTCCCGGTCGTGCAGCGGCTCGGCGTGACGCCCACGCAACTGCGCGGTCGGGTCAACGAGGTGCTGGAGGGGGTTTCGCGGGCGTACGGCGCCAGCGGTGAGGTCCGTGTCTCGCCGCGACTCGCGGCGGTGCTCGACGAGGCCGAGCGGGAAGCGTTGCAGCTGACCGACGAGTACGTCTCGACCGAGCACCTGCTCCTGGCGCTGACCACCGAGGACGGAGCGGTGGGTCGCGTGCTCCGCGACGCCGGCGTCAGCCACGACGCGATCCTGGGTGTGCTCAAGGACGTGCGGGGCACCCAGCGGGTGATCAGCCCCACCCCCGAGTCGACCTACGAGGCGCTGGACAAGTACGCCCGAGATCTCACACAGATGGCCCGCGAGGGCAAGCTCGACCCGGTGATCGGCCGTGACGACGAGATCCGTCGTGTCATCCAGGTCCTGGTGCGCCGAACCAAGAACAACCCGGTCCTGATCGGCGAACCGGGGGTCGGCAAGACCGCGATCGTCGAGGGGCTGGCCCGCCGCATCGTCGAGGGCGACGTCCCGGCGACGCTCCAGGACCGCCGGCTGATCCAGCTCGATCTCGCGTCGATGGTCGCCGGCGCCAAGTACCGCGGCGAGTTCGAGGAGCGGCTCAAGGCCGTTCTGGCCGAGATCGAGGCCTCGGAGGGCCAGATCGTCACGTTCATCGACGAGCTGCACACGGTGGTCGGGGCGGGGGCCGCCGAGGGGGCGATGGACGCGTCGAACATGCTCAAGCCGATGCTGGCACGCGGTCAGTTGCGCATGATCGGGGCGACCACGCTCGACGAGTACCGCAAGCACGTCGAGAAGGACGCGGCGCTGGAGCGCCGCTTCCAGCCGGTGTTCGTCGGTCAACCCTCCGCCGCAGACACGATCGCGATCCTGCGTGGGCTCAAGGAACGCTACGAGGTCCACCACGGCGTGCGGATCACCGACGACGCGATCGTGGCCGCCGCGACGCTGTCGGACCGCTACATCACCGACCGCTTCCTGCCCGACAAGGCCATCGACCTGCTCGACGAGGCGGCGGCGCGACTGCGGATCGCGATCGACTCGCTCCCGCCCGAGATCGACGAGGTCGACCGGCGGGTGCGTCAGCTGGAGATCGAACGTGCTGCGCTGGCCAACGAGGAGACCGACACCGCCCGCCAGCGGCTGGCCGACCTCGAGCGGGAGCTCGCCGACCTCCGCGAGGTGCTGGCCAGTCTCCACGCGCGCTGGCGGTCCGAGAAGGAAGCGATCGAGCGGTTGCAGGCGCTCAAGGAGGACCAGGAACGGGTCCGCGACGAAGCCGACCGCGCCGAGCGCGACGGTGATCTGCAGCGCGCCGCGGAACTGCGCTACGGGCGGCTACCCGAACTGCAACGCGAGGTCGCGGACGCCACCGCGCGCATCGACGAGCTCCGCGCCGACGGGGGCGGACTGCTCGAGGAGGAGGTCACCGCCGAGGAGATCGCCGAGGTCGTGTCTGGATGGACCGGGATCCCGGTGTCGAAGCTGATGTCGTCGGAGATGGAGAAGCTCGCGACGCTCGAGACCTACCTGCACCAGCGGGTGGTCGGCCAAGACGACGCGGTCACCGCGGTGGCCAACGCCGTGCGCCGTGCCCGCTCCGGGCTCGCCGACCCCGATCGTCCGCTGGGTTCGTTCCTGTTCCTGGGTCCCACCGGGGTCGGGAAGACCGAGCTGGCCCGCACCCTGGCGGCGGAGCTGTTCGACGACGAGCGGGCTCTGATCCGTCTCGACATGGGCGAGTACCAGGAGAAGCACACGGTCGCCCGGCTGATCGGCGCCCCGCCCGGGTACGTCGGGTACGAGGAGGGCGGTCAGCTCACCGAGCAGGTCCGCCGCCGCCCATACTCGGTCGTCCTGCTCGACGAGGTCGAGAAGGCCCACGCCGACGTCTTCAACGTGCTCTTGCAGGTCCTCGACGATGGGCGCCTCACCGACGGTCAGGGACGCACGGTGGACTTCCGCAACGTGGTCCTGACCATGACCTCCAACCTGGGCAGCCAGTTCATCCTGGACCCCGCCGCCACCGAGGAGCAGCTGCACGAGAAGGTCATGGCGGAGGTCCGCGGCCACTTCCGGCCGGAGTTCCTCAACCGCGTCGACGAGATCGTGATCTTCGGCAGGCTCACCCGTGAGCAGATCGCCGCGATCGTCGACATTCAGCTGGAGCGGCTGCGCCGCCGCCTGGCGGACCGTGACTTGACGCTGGAGGTCAGCGACGCCGCCCGCCAGTGGCTCGCCGACCGCGGTTACGACCCGGTGTACGGGGCGCGGCCCCTGAAGCGCGTCATCCGCAAGGAACTGGAGGACCGCATCGCGCTGGCGCTGCTCAGCGGTGGCCTCGAGGACGGCCACACGGTGGTGGTGGACGTGTCCGGCGACGATCTGGTCGTCGAGGGGCGCACTCCCGTCGCGGCCTGACGCCAGGAGACGTACGCTTCACGCGAGCCCCCTGGACGCAGGAAGGTAAACCCCCATGCCCACCGGTCGCGTGAAGGTCTTCGACGAGGAACGGAACTTCGGCTTCGTTCAGCCCATCGAGGGCGGCGAGGACGTGTACGTCCACGCCTCCACGCTCGAGGGGACCGTGCTCCGATCGGGTGACGTGATCGAATACGACGTGCAGGAGGGCGACGACGGCCCGCAGGCCACCAGCGTGCGGATCGCCGAACGCGCACCGGAGGACAACCCGGCCGGACGGGTCGTCGTCGGCGGCCCCCCGCCGACGTGGGACGAACTGGAGCAGATCGAGCGCGAGAAGCGTCAACGGCGTCGCCAGCGTCGGCGCCGCCGCTGAGAGGAGGCCCACGTGGCGGGGCCTGCGACCGCCCCGGTCCGCGAGGCGGACACCGGCACGGACGTCACCGCTGACCGTCCCTGGGACGTGATCGTCTGGGACGATCCGGTGAACCTCATGTCGTACGTGGTGTACGTGTTCCGCAAGATCTTCGGGTTCACGGAGGCGGTCGCGCGCAAGCTGATGCTCGATGTCCACCACAAGGGGAAGGCGCTCGTGGCCAGCGAACCGCGGGAGACGGCCGAGATGCACGTCCGCCAGCTGCACGCTCACGGCCTGCAGGCGACGATGCAGCGATCGAGCTGAGATGGTCCGCGCCCGCCTCCGGCCGGGGGGACAAGCGGTGCGGTTAGAGCTCGAACCCTTCGAGGTCGAGCTGCTGCGGGCGCTGGCACCGGGACTTCGTCAACTGCTGGAGGACCCCGACCCCGATGACCCGGCGGTCGCCAGGCTCTTCCCCGCGACGATCGCCGACGATGACGAGGCCGACGCCGAACTCCGCCGGTTGATCTTCGACGACCTGCTCGAGGAGCGGCTGGCCGGCCTGGCCGCCCTGGAGGAGATCCTCGATCGTGGGGTCGCTCACCGCAGTCGCCTCCGGGTGGATCTGGTCGAGGACGAACCCGCTCTGGTCCTGGGCGTGTTGAACGACGTCCGACTGACGCTGGGGGCGCGCATCGGGATCGAACAGCTGGACCGCGACGAGATCGACGTCGACCACCCGGCCGCCGCGACCGTGGCGATGATGGATCATCTGGGCTGGTTCCAGGAACAGCTGCTGAGCGTGGTCGATCCGCCCAGCGTCGGATCCTGACGTGGCGGAGCGGTGGATCATCGACGCGATGAACGTGATCGGGTCACGCCCCGACGGTTGGTGGCACGACCGCCCCGGCGCGATGCGCGACCTGCTGCACCGCCTGATCGCCGACCACGCCACCACGGGGCGCCGGTACACGCTGGTCGTGGAGGGTCCCGTCCCCGACGACCTCACCGAGCGCGTCGCCGCTGGTGTCGATGTCGTCGACGCCGGTGACGGCGGGCGCGACGCGGCCGACGACCGCATCGTGTCGCTGGTCGCCGACGCGTCGCAGCCCGCGGACGTCACCGTCGTGACCTCCGACAAGGAACTGGTCAGCCGGGTGCGGGGGCTGCGGGCCGACGTCGTCGGCGCCGGGACGTTCCGCAACGAGCTGGAGGAGTCGTCGCGGGGGAGGGCCTGATGCACGTCGCGATCGGTGTCAGCGAGGATCTGCCGTCGTCGACGCAGCAGGAGCTGGCCCGTGACGTGGAACAGGCCGGTCTCGCGTCGCTGTGGACCAACGAGGCGCGTGGGCGTGACGCTCTGCTGGTGTGCCAGTCGTGGGCGTCCGCCACGACCGACCTGCAGGTCGGGGTCGGGATCGCGCCGATCTGGACCCGCAGCGTGGCCCAGCTGGCGATGGCGGCGGCCACGGTGCAAGACGCGTCGGGGGGGCGGCTGCTGCTGGGCCTGGGTGTGAGTCACGCCCCGACCATGCAGGCGTGGCACGGAGTCACGCCCCGCGCCCCGATCACCGCCGCCCGCGAAACCCTGTCTGCCCTGCGCACCATCCTCGCCGGGGACGAAAGCGACCTCGACGGCGAGGTGATCCGCACCCGCCGTTTTCGGCTGGACATCGAACCGCTCCCGTCACCACCACCGCTGTACCTGGCCGCGATGGGCCCGCAGATGCTCGAGGTCGCGGGACGGTCCGCCGACGGTGCCCTGTTGAACTGGTCGACACCGGAGGAGGTCGGCCGGGCCGTGGCCGCCGTCCGCGGGGCGGCTGCCGGCTCCGAAGGAGGACGGACGCCTGGCGAGGTGGAGATCGCCGCGTACGTCCGCGTCGCGATCGATCCCGACCGCGACGCCGCCCGCGCCGCATTGGGACGCGAGCTCGGCCGGTACCTGGCCCTGCCCAACTACGTGCGCCACCTCGAACGGCAGGGGTTCGCCGATGACGTCGAGGCGATCCGGGCCGGGTACCGCGACGGCGGATCCGACGCGGCCGTCGCCGCCATGCCCGAGGGGATGCTGCGCAGCCTCGGCTGGTACGGCACACCCGATGATCCGGCTGGGCCGATGCTCAGCCGGTACGCCTCAGCCGGTCTCGACCACCTGATCGCCCGGATCGTGCCGGTCGGAGGTGACGTCGCGCGGAGCGTGCGCACGGCGGTCGGGGCGCTCGCGCAGGCGCCGCTCGCGCAGGTCAACGCCGGATGATGCGGGTCACACGCCTTATCAGCTTCCGCACCTCGGGGATCCCGAGCGCGTGCGCGGCGGCGAGGTAGGTCACCCCGGTCGCGGCCACGGCGATCGGCCCGGCGACCAGCAGCGGCAGGCCCGCCACCACCGGCCGGATCGCCAGCGCCACGACCAGCCCGCCGGCGGCGGCGGCGAGCGTCGCACGCAGCTGCCCTCCCGCCAGGCGGACATCGCCGATGCGGTCACGGATCGCGCGGCGCAGCAGCCGCCACTCCAGCCAGGCGGTCATCCCGGCGGCCAGCGACAGGCCCGCCGCCCCGAGTCGAGCCACCTGTTCGGAGGCCCCGGGCTGGCGGACCTCGTCGGGGACCGGCCCGAACGCCGGGAGGTCGCCGACCACGCTGAGTTGCCCCGCGGCGATGCTGACGCGGTCCAGCTGGAACATCAACCCGACCCCCAGCGCAACCGAAGCGACCACGCGCAACACCGCGACCTTGGCGGGGGTTCGCGGGTCACCGATCCCATACAGCGCCGACTGCAGCAACCGCGAGGAGCTGCTGGCGACCAGACCGACCGAATACCCGACCAGCACGACCCAGACCTGCAGGCTGTCGGTGCGGTCGAACTCCCCACGCTGGTACAGCGCCCCGACGATCAGGTCGCCGATCGCCAGGAACCCGACCACCGTCGGGACGACGAAGACCGCGATGCGCGACAAGCCCTCGTCCAGGCGCGACCGCAGCTGCTCACGGCCATGCGACTGCATGCTGGACAGCTCCGGTAGCTCCGCCGCCGCGACCGCCATCCCGAACAGGCTGATCGGCAGGACGTACAGGGTCTGGCTGAACCGCAGCGCCGCGAGGGCTCCCACCGCCAGGAAGCTCGCCAGGATCTGGTCGGCGTAGGCAGACAGCTGCACCACGCCCCGACCGCCGACCACCGGCGCGAACGCCCGGGCGACCTGCCGCACGCCGGGCAGGTCGGTACGTAGCGACGGTCGCACCCCGCGCGCGACGCGCAGCACCCACGGCAGCTGCACCAGGAACTGCAGCGCCCCACCGAGGACGGTGCCCCACGCCAACGCGGTGATCAGGGCGATCTCCGCCGACCGGGCCTCCAGTCCGTTGCCCAGCGCCCCGGCGTAGACGGTCGTGCCCAACGCGACGAGCACGCCGATCTGCGCCCCGTTCCACAGCACCGGTGCCACGTAGGACAGGAAGAACCGCCGGTGGCTGTTCAGCACGCCCAGGCACCAGGCCGACAGGACCAGGAACCCGATCCCGGGCGTGATGATCCGGGTGAGGCGCACGGTGAGCGCGAACGTCGCCGGCGCCAGACCGGGAGCCAGGACCGCGGTGATCGGCCGAGCGAACACCACTCCGACGAGGACCAGCCCTCCGGCCACAGCGGTCAGCAGCCCAGCCGTCGCGCCCGCGACACGGCCGGCTTCCTCTTCTCGGCCCTCAGCCAGAAGGCGGCTGTAGACGGGGATGAACGAGGCCGACAGGACGCCTTCGCCGAGGAGGTTCTGCATCAGGTTGGGGATCCGGAAGGCGGCCGAGAAGGCGTCCGCAGCGAACCCGAGCCCGAAGAAGTGGCTGATGGTGCCTTCGCGGACGAGACCGCTGATGCGCGACAGCAGGATCCCGGCCGCGACCAGCGCCGAGTTGCGGCGGGTGGACGCGGGCGGCGCGCCCGCGGTGTCGTCGTGGGAGGCTTCGACGGTGTCCTCGGTGGACGGAGCCTCCTCCACGGCAACCTCCCATCACCGGCGGAACCGTACCGGGACGCCACAGCGCGCCCGAGGACTCATGGGCCGTGGTGCTCGGGTGGCGTATCGTCTTCAGGCGCCGATGGCCGACCTGCGTTTCACCGTCGATCCGCTCCTCGACCGTGGATTGCGTGACGCCTTGATCGCGCTCTGGGTCGATGTCACCAACGCCGGCGGGGCGGTGGGCTTCGTCCCGCCCGTGTCCGCCGCAGACGTCCGCCCGGTCGCCGAGGAGGCGTTCGACCGGGTCGCCGCCGGACACGACCACCTGGTGGTGGCCTGCGACGGTGATCGTGCCGTGGGCCTGGCGTTCCTCGAACAACGCGGCGGCCCGCTGTTCCGCCACTGGGCGACGGTGAAGCGGCTGCAGATCCACCCGTCGTGGCAGGGCCAAGGAGCGGGGACGGCGCTGCTCGAGGTGGTGCACCGAGCCGGACGGGAGCTCGGTCTCGAACAGCTCCGGTTGGATGTGCGGGGCGGGACCGGCACGGAGGTCTTCTACCAGCGTCACGGGTACGAGATCGTCGCGCGCATCCGGCGGACCATCCGGGTCGCTCCGGGCGACGACCGCGACCAGATCTGGCTGCTCAGCGACCTGTGACCGTCAACCGCCGGCCGTGGATGCCCATCGACGCGTTCGGGCGGGCAACGCTTCGACGCCGACCTGTTCGCACCAGTTCAGGAAACGCTCGCGGGGCACTCCCGGCCACTTCAGGTCGCCCAGCTCCTCAGCGAGGGGCACGTCGGTGACCAGGGTGGCGAGCTCGCGGTACAGCAGCGCGTCGTCGCGGCGGGCCGCCAGCGTGGCCGCCAGCCGTTCCGCGCCCCGCACCGCAACCCCCGACCAGCGTGACGACTCGAGCGGGATGCGGTCGAGCTTGTCGTAGGCGGCCAGGAGCGCAGCGGCCGAGCGCTGGCCCCATCCCGGCAGTCCGGGGATCCCGTCAGCGCGGTCACCGACGAGCGCGAGCAGGTCCGGGACGCTCGCCGGGCCGATCCCCAGCCGCGCGCGCAAGCCGTGCTCGTCTTCCGTGCGCCCGCGACGCCGGTCGACCACCACGACGTCGTCGCGGTGGATGCACTGACACAGATCCTTGTCGCACGTCAGGATGCGGACCTGGGCGACGCCACGCCACCGCGCAGCCGCCGTCGCCAACGCGTCGTCCGCCTCGTGGTGGGCCATCGACCAGACCGTGATGCCCAACGCGCGGACCGCGTCCTCCGCGCGGTCGAACTGGGCGACCAACGCGGGGTCGACGTCGGAACCGTCCTTGTACCCGCCGAGCCGGTCGTTGCGGAACGACCGGATCGGGTTGTCGAACGCGACCGCGATGTGGGTGACCGCCTCGGTGTCGTCGTGCACCAGGGCGACCAACGACTCGATCAGCCCCACCGTCGCCTTGACGTCCGCGCCGGTGGCGTCCGTCCGCGGTGGACGCGGCGAGAAGTGGGCGCGGAACAGCTCGTAGGTGCCATCGACCAGGTGCAGGCGCACGCACGCCTTTCGGTCGGGCGGGGCGCCAACGGTACCGCCACGGGCATGGCCCTACTCTGACGACATGGTGCGCCCAGCGCGGGGAGAACCGACCGGTCAGACCCGCGCCCCGGCGACGCGCCTGGCCAGACCACCGCAGCGCCTGCCACCGCCGTCGTGGCTGTTCCCCGACCCCGAAACGGCCGACGAGGACGGCGTCGTGGGGGTCGGTGCTGACCTGGCGCCCCGGACCCTGGCGTACGCCTACCGCGCGGGTGTGTTCCCCTGGCCGCATCCGAGCATGCCCCTGCCGTGGTTCTCGCCCGACCCCCGGGGGGTGATGACCGTGGACAGCTTGCACGTGTCGCGCTCGCTGCGGCGCACGCTGCGGCGCAGCGGCTGGTGGACGACCGTCGACGTGGCGTTCCCGGCGGTGATCGCGGGGTGTGCCGAGCAACACAGCGACGCGGACGAGGGCACGTGGATCACGCCGGGGATGGAGCGCGCCTACACCCGGCTGCACGTGTTGGGCTGGGCGCACAGCGTGGAGGTGTGGGACGACCACGCCCTGGTCGGGGGCGTCTACGGGGTGCAGATCGGTGGGTGCTTCACCGGGGAGTCGATGTTCCACCGCGAGTCCGACGCGTCCAAGGTCGCGCTGGTGGACCTTGCGCACCGCTTCGGGGAGGTCGGCGGCCGGATGATCGACGTGCAGTTGACCACTCCCCACCTCCGCGGCATGGGTGCCCGAGACGTTCCCCGGTCACGGTTCCTGCGCGAGCTGAAGGTCGTCCGCGATCTCGACGTCCGGCTGCCGGTCGACGCACGCCCGGTGAGCCGCCTGGTGGCAGCCAGCGGCCGCTGACCACACCGCCCCGCTATCCTCGGCCGTCCGACTGCCGCTGTCCGTGCCGATCCGGCGCCTCACCCAGGAGCACTCGTGGACGCCAACGACTTCAAGGTCGCTGATCTCTCCTTGGCCGACTGGGGACGCAAGGAGATCCAGCTGGCCGAACAGGAGATGCCTGGGCTGATGGCGCTGCGCCAACGCTACGCCACCGACCAGCCGCTGGCTGGTGCGCGGATCGCCGGCTGCATCCACATGACGGTCCAGACAGCGGTGCTGATCGAGACGCTGCAGGCGCTCGGGGCGCAGGTGCGCTGGTCGTCGTGCAACATCTTCTCCACGCAGGACCACGCCGCGGCCGCGATCGCTGCCGCGGGCACCCCGGTCTTCGCCTGGAAGGGCGAGACCGAGGAGGAGTACTGGTGGTGCATCGAGCAGACCCTGCGCTGGCCACGGGGTTCGGGGTCCTCCCCGGAGCCAGGGGGTTCGGGGTCCTCCCCGGAGCCAGGGGGTTCGGGGTCCTCCCCGGAGCCAGGGGGTTCGGGGTCCTCCCCGGAGCCAGGGGGTTCGGGGTCCTCCCCGGAGCCGGGAGATCAGGGGCCCAACATGCTCCTGGACGACGGCGGTGACCTCACCACGCTCGTCCACGACGAGCACGAGGACCTGCTGGCCGCCATCCGCGGTGTGTCCGAGGAGACCACCACCGGGGTGCACAACCTGCGCGCCATGCAACGGCGGGGCACCCTGCGCATGCCGGCGATCAACGTCAACGACTCGGTGACAAAGTCCAAGTTCGACAACCTGTACGGGTGCCGCGAGTCGCTGGTGGACGGCATCAAGCGCGCCACCGACGTGATGCTGGCCGGCAAGACCTGCGTCGTGGCCGGGTTCGGCGACGTCGGACGCGGCAGCGCCCAGTCGCTACGCGGGTACGGCGCCGAGGTCTGGATCACCGAGGTCGACCCGATCAGGGCGCTGCAGGCACGGATGGACGGCTACCGGGTCGTCACCATGGACGAAGCCGCCCCGGTCGCCGACCTGTTCGTCACCGCCACCGGCTGCCGCGACGTGATCACCCTCGAGCACATCCTGCAGATGCACGACCAGGCGATCGTGTGCAACATCGGCCACTTCGACATCGAGATCCAGGTCGCGCGGCTGCGGCGGTTCGACTGGACCAACGTCAAACCCCAGGTCGACCAGGTGCACCTGCCCAACGGACGCTCGATCATCCTCCTCGCCGAGGGACGGCTGGTGAACCTCGGCTGCGCGACCGGTCACCCGTCGTTCGTGATGAGCATGTCGTTCACCAACCAGGTTCTCGCCCAGATGGAGCTGTGGGCCAACCACGAGGACTACAAGCACGAGGTCTACGTCCTGCCCCGTCATCTCGACGAAGAGGTCGCACGTCTGCACCTCGACCACCTCGACGTGCACCTCACCCAGCTCACGCCCGAGCAGGCTGCGTACCTCGACGTGCCGGTCGAAGGTCCCTACAAGCGCGACGACTACCGCTACTGACGGGGTCCGGGCCGGGGCGTTGCCCGTCAGCGCCCCGTCGGTCGGGCGGTGACGAACGCGTTGCCCCCCGGGGCGACCCGGGAGGCAACAGCGCCGGTCGGTGTTAGCCCCAGGCGGCGGTGACGGGCTCGGGTTCGGGTTCGGGTTCGGTCGGGACCAGCTTCGGGCCGGTCGGCTCCGTGGCCGGGCCGCCCGGATAAGCGGCCGGACCGTGGGCCAGCTCCGGGTAGGCGTACATCCCGTGCTCGTGGATGTCGAGACCCTCGAGCTCCTCAGCCTCGGTTACCCGGATCCCGATGGTCGCCCGCAGCGCCAGGAACGCCGCTCCCGAGGTGGCGGCGACGAAGGCGGCGACCGCCACCACCCCGATCGCCTGGGTGAGCAGGAGCCCACCCCCACCGCCGTACAGCAGGCCGCCGTCGACGGCGAACAGCCCCACGCCGACCGTGCCCCACGCCCCGCAGACGGCGTGCACGCTGACGGCCCCGACCGGGTCGTCGACCCGCAGCCGGTCGATCGCGGCGACGGCCTCGAACACGATGACACCGGCGACGGCGCCCAGCACCAGCGCACCGAGGTTGTTGACGACGTCCGCCCCGGCGGTCACCCCGACCAGACCGGCGAGGATCCCGTTGCCCTTCATCCCGACGTCGAACTTGCCCGTCCGCACCCTGCTGTAGAGGCCGGTCGTGACGCCTCCGGCGCAGCCCGCCAGCGCGGTGGTGACCAGCACCCGGCCGATCGCGTCACCGTCCAGCGCGAGCACCGAGCCGCCGTTGAACCCGAACCAGCCGAAGAACAACGCCAGCACACCGAACACGGTCATCGACATCGAGTGGCCCGGGATCGCCCGCGGCGCGCCGTCCGGGCCGAACTTGCCCAGGCGCGGACCCAGGATCAGGGCGCCCATCAGTGCGGCGACGCCGCCGGTCAGGTGCACGACGGTGGAGCCGGCGAAGTCCACGAACCCGAGCGAGTCGAGCCAACCGCCACCCCACTTCCACGCCCCCACCATGGGGTAGATCAGCCCCGTCATCGCCACCGCGAACAGAATGTACGCCGAGAGCTTCATCCGCTCGGCGACCGCTCCGGACACGATCGTGGCAGCCGTGGCAGCGAACATCCCCTGGAAGAAGAAGTCGATCGCGATCGAGCCAGCGACCGGCTCGTACGCGCTGAAGTTCAACAGGAAGAACCCGTCCGTGCCGAACAGACCGGCTGCCTGCGCGCCGTACATGACGCCGAACCCGACGGCGAAGTAGACGATGAACCCGAGACACAGGGTCATCAGGTTCTTCATCAGGATGTTGGCCGTGTTCTTCGCGCGTGTCAGTCCCGCCTCGAGCATCGAGAACCCGACGTGCATGAACATCACGAGGACGCCGGCGAGCATCAGGAACATGACCAGGACGGCGTTCTCGAGCTGGGTGACAGACATCCCCTCGGACCTCCCATCGACTGCAGTGGCCATCCACTGCGGTGGCCCGCAACCTACGCAGGAGCCTTTTCCGGGGAGTTGCTCGCGGGTTTCGCGGGCGTTACAAGTCGAGGTCGTTTCCGAGTCGAGGTCGCTCACGAGTCGAGGACATCACCGACGAGCCCGGACGGTGCTCCGCACTCAGCGGCTCGAGGCCACCCGGTCGTGGCTGGGGTCCCTGCTGCGCTCGCTGGTCGGGTGCGCTGCTTGCAGAACCAGTGTGAAGCGCGTGCCTTGTCCGGGAGTCGACTGGACACCGAGGCGGCCGCCTTGCGCTTCGGCCAGGGCGCGGCTGACGTACAGGCCGATGCCGCTCCCGGAACTTCGGTCGCTGCGGTAGAACTTCTCGAACAACCGGGGCAGCGCGGTGGCCTCGATGCCCGGTCCCCGGTCGGCCACGCTGACAGTCGGTGAGCCGTCGTCCTGGTCCTCGACGCTGACGTCGATCGGCATCTCGAGGCCGGCGAAGCGGACGGCGTTGTTCAGCAGCTCGATCAGGATCTGCAGGACGCGGTCACGGTCGGCGAGTGCGGGGCGGTCGGATGCGACGCGAACGTCGATGTGGGCCCGGTCGGTGAAGACATCGACGGCGTCGGTGACCAGTTCGGCGAGGTCGGTCGGAGCGACGTGGACCGTCACCCGTCGGTCCTCCTCGAGCTGCGCGTAGTCGAGGAACTGGCGCACCAGCCAGTCCAAGTGGCGGATCTGGCGACGCGCCAGGTGACGGATGCGGCGCCGTTCCGGATCGAGCGATCCGACGCCGTCTTCGAGATCGACCGTGCCTCTGAGGATCGCCAGTGGCGTCCGCATGTCGTGAGACAGTCCGGCGAGGATCTGCTCGCGGAATTGGGCGTTGGCGCGTTCCGTCTCGAACTCGACGGTGCGACGGGCCGCGAGGCGCAGTTCGAGCTCGTCGATCACGATGGCGGCGAGGTCGGACAGCGTCTGGAGCTGCTGCGAGTCGACGTCGCGCGGCTCCACGTCGATGATGTTCAACGTCCCCAGGTTGTAGCCGTCGCTGGTCGTGAGAGGCACCGCGACGTAGAAGCGCAGGCCCAGCTCGCCGCGCACCAGCGGGTTGTCCAGCGTCCGAGGGTCGAGGCCCGCGTCGGTGACCACGTACGGCTCGTCCCGCAAGATGACGGACGCGCACAGCCCACGATCGCGCGGGATCTGATCGATGTCGATGCCGCACGTGGACTTGAACCAGATCCGGTCGCGGTCGACGATGGTGATGGTGCTGATCGGCACGTCGCAGAAGCGCGCAGCCAGGGCGGTCACCCGGTCGAATGCCCCGTCGGGGGGCGTATCGAGGATGTCGTACCGTCTGACGGCATCGAGACGACGCTCCTCGTCATCACCCGTGATCATCGGCGACGCCGTTGCGCCAGGAACACATGACCGCCGTTCCGTCTCGGTCGCGCGAGGCTATCCCGACGCGTCGCGGCTCCCGGGTGGCCGAAGGGGCGGTGCCGAGCTGGCCCCATGACGGTCCGAACGACGGGTATGCTGCGCCGCCTCGGAGGGGAGTACCCGCAGGCGGCGGCGTCGTCACCACGGCCTCGTGCCCGGTGCCGTCGACCACCTCGACCAGGTGGTGGGGAGACCTCCGGTCGCTGACGTGGCTTCCGGAGGTCATCGATGTTCCTCGCCGCCGCTCCCGCCGGTCCGGGCGATTTCGTCCGACTCGACGTCCCCGGCTGGGCGTGGGTGGCCCTGACGCTCGCCATCGTGGCGCTGCTCCTGGCCGACCTGCTGCTGGTCCACCGCACGCCGCACGAGGTCTCGTTCCGTGAGGCACTGGTCGAGAGCGGCGTGTGGGTCACACTGGGGCTGGTGTTCGGGATCGTGTTGTGGTGGTGGGCGGGCGGCCAGACGGCCGGCGAGTACTACGCCGGCTACCTGATCGAGAAGAGCCTGTCGGTCGACAACGTCTTCGTCTGGGCGGTGATCTTCAGCTACTTCGGCGTGCCACCGAAATACCAGTTCAGGGTGCTGTTCTGGGGTGTGTTCGGTGCGCTGGTGCTGCGGGCGATCTTCATCTTCGCTGGCGTTGCGCTGCTGGAGCGGTTCGACTGGCTGCTGTACGTCTTCGGCGCGTTCCTGCTGTACACCGCGTTCAAGATGCTCCGCCACCGCGGCACCGAAGTGCACCCGGAAGACAACCCCGTCCTCAAGCTGGTGCGTCGGGTGGTTCCGTCGACCAGCGACTACGACGGGCAGAAGATGTTCACCCGCCGCGACGGTGCCCTGCTGGCGACCCCGCTGTTCGCGGTCCTGGTGCTGGTCGAGGCCACCGACGTGGTGTTCGCGATCGACTCCGTCCCGGCGATCCTGGCGATCAGCCGCGAGCCGTTCATCGTGTTCTCCTCCAACGCCTTCGCGATCCTGGGGCTGCGTGCGCTGTACTTCGCCCTGGCTGGTATGGCCGGACGGTTCCGGTACCTCGACATGGGGCTGGCCGCGATCCTCGCGTTCGTCGGCGTCAAGATGATCCTGGTGGAGTGGTACCACCTGCCGATCCCGCTCAGTCTTGGCGTGATCGCCACGATCCTGACCGTGGCGATCACTGTGTCCGTGCGCGCCGACCGACGTGGCGAGCCGGACCGGATCCACGCCGCCGAGCCGGCGCCGAGCCAGCAGCCGTCGCAGCGGCCCGACGTCTCCGATCCGGACAGCGCACCGGCCCAGTCCAAAGAGCCGTTCTTCCAGCAGGACTGAGCCGGCGATGGGCTCGGTGAGCGGGCCCGTGGGTAGGCTGCGGCCATCCGCGGTCGGTCGACGACAGGGCAGCGCATGTGCGGGATCATCGGTGTCGTCGGCCGTGACGACGCCCTGGAGGTCATCGCCGACGCCCTGCAGCGCCTCGAGTACCGCGGCTACGACTCGGCCGGAGTGGCGCTCCAGACCGGCGGCGGTGGGGCCCATGGCCTGCGCGTGGTCAAACGCGCCGGGAAGCTGCAGACACTGGGCGCCGCCCTCGAGGACGCGCCGGCCCACGGCCGCACCGGCCTGGGACACACCCGCTGGGCGACCCACGGAGCACCGACCGACCGCAACGCCCACCCCCACACCGACCCCACCGGATCGGTCGCGGTCGTGCACAACGGGATCATCGAGAACTACCAGACGCTCAAGGCGTCACTGGACGGGCGGTCGTTCGCGTCCGACACCGACACGGAGGTCGTCGCGCACCTCGTCGCAGACGCCTACGACGGCGATCTGCTCGAGGCGGTCCGTCGGGTCGTCGCGCGGCTGCGGGGCGCCTACTCGCTGTGCTTGGTCCACGCCGACGAACCCGACGTGCTGGTGGCAGCCCGCCGCGAGTCGCCGCTGATCATCGCGCACACCGACGGCGTCGGGTACTGCGCCTCGGACGTCGCGGCGCTGATCGCGCACACACTTGACGTAGCGGCACTCGGCGACGGACAGCTGGCGCGGATCACTCCCGACGGGGTCGACGTCGTCGACGGCGACGGTCGCCCGGCCGAGCCCCACCGTTACACGGTCAGCTGGGACGTCGACGCCGCCGAGAAGCAGGGCTACCCGCACTTCATGCTGAAGGAGATCCACGAGCAGCCCCAGGCGGTCGCCGACACGCTGCTCGACCGACGCCGCGACGGTCGCCTCACGCTCGACGAGCTCCACCTCGACGAGGACGAGTTCGCCCGCCTCGACAAGGTCTTCGTGGTGGCGTGCGGAACGTCGCTGTACGCCGGGATGCTCGCCAAGCTCGCCGTCGAGCATTGGGCCGGGATCCCGGTCGAGGTGGAGGTCGCCAGCGAGTTCCGTTACCGCGACCCGATCCTGTCCGAACACACCTTGGTCGTGGCGATCAGCCAGTCCGGCGAGACGATCGACACGCTGGCGGCGGTGGGCCACGCTCGCGATCAACGCGCCAAGGTGGCCGCGATCACCAACGTGGTCGGCTCGAGCCTGGCTCGGGAGGCCGACGCCGTCCTGTACACCCACGCCGGCCCCGAGATCGGCGTGGCGGCCTCCAAGACGTTCACCACCCAGATCGTGGCGGTCGATCTCCTGGCGCTGTACCTGGCCCAGATCCGCCGGGCGTTGTGGCCCGACGAGGTCGCCGACATGCTCAAGCGCCTCGAGGACCTGCCGACGCAGCTGGACGAGGTCCTGGCCGCCGAGAAGGACATCGTCGACCTCGCCCGCCGCTACGTCGACGTGCCCTACACCATGTTCATCGGTCGCCACGCGAGCCTCCCGATCGCCCACGAGGGCGCGCTGAAGCTGAAGGAGATCAGCTACCTGCACACCGAGGCGTTCCCCGCCGGCGAGATGAAGCACGGGCCGATCGCCCTGATCGAGCAGGGCAGCCTCGTGGTGGCGATCGCTCCCCGCGGCCACGTGTTCCCCAAGATGGTGAGCAACATCCAGGAGGTCAAGGCCCGCGGCGCCCGGGTGCTGGCGATCGGGACCAAGGGTTCCACCGCCGAGCTCGAGGAGCACGCAGACCACATCATCGCGATCCCCGAGGCGCACGAGCTGGCTGCCCCCGCGTTGGCGGTCGTGCCCCTGCAGCTGCTCGCCTACCACATCGCCACACTGCGCGGAGAGGACGTCGACCAGCCCCGCAACCTCGCCAAGACGGTCACCGTCGAGTGACGGGGGCGTCGCCCCGGTGACCTCCTACCATCGCGTCGACCCCACCGGGCCGTGAACCGCCCGGCAACGAGAGGACATCACCAGTGCGTCCGTACAGGCGTTGGGTTCCGGCAGCGGTCGTCTGCGTGGTCGTGCTGGCCCTGTCCGGCGCGCCCGCGTTCGGGTCACACGCGATCCAACAGGCCACGATCGAACCCGGCGCCGCGATCGTCACCGACGCCGGGTACTGCACGCTGAGCTGGATCTTCGACGGGACGAAGAAGCTGGCCGGCGAGGTGTACGCCAGCACCGCCGCCCACTGTGTGGACGAGGTCGGTCAGGCGGTCAGTCTGGCGACGACCAGCCTCGGCGCAGCGCAGGATCCCATCGGCAAGGTCGCGTTCCGCGGTGACCCCGAGCAGCCGGGGCGCGACTACGCGTTCATCAAGATCGCCTCCGACGACCGCGACCGTGTCGATCCGGCGATGAAGGGACACCCCCGCATCCCCACCGGCGTCTCGCGCGACTACCGCGAGGGTGACCTGATGCAGTTCTCCGGCCACGGGGTGGGGTTCAACCTCACGTCGCTCACCCGTCAGGAACGCGTCGGCGTGCTCAACTGGACCGACCGCCGCGAGCACCAGATCGTCGGCGGTGTCGCACCCGGCGACTCCGGCGGTCCCGTCGCCAACCTCAGCGACGGCGGCACCGCGTTCGGCATCGTCGCCACGGTCGGGGTCGGGATCGACACGCGCGCGCTGACGCTGGTCACCGCCGGGGAGGGCGGCGCCAACCTCGACTGGGTCCTCGCCGACGCCGCCGCCCACGACTTCACCGTCTCGCTACGCACCGTCGACGGGTGACCGTTCGCGGCCCCGCCGTGCCTGACCGGCACGGCGAACCCGGCCGACCGTGACGCGGCGGTGGCCCGCCCCGACGCGACCCGACTGACCTAGCCTGCGAGGTGATGTCGGATCTGCGCTCCGTGCCGCTGCTGGACGCTGATGCTGCCCACGCCGGGGACCAGGCGGCGGTCGCGGCCGGTTCGTCGTGGGCTGCGCTGATGCACCGTGCAGGAGGGCACCTGGCGCGCGGCATCGTGGCCAGCGCCGGGTACGGGTACGGGTTGCGCGTCGCCATCGTGGCCGGGAAGGGCAACAACGGCGGTGACGGTTGGGCGGCGGCCCGTCGACTGGCCGCTTGGGGCGCCGAGCCGCGGGTGGTGGCGGTCGCGGGACTCGACGCTGAGCTCTCCGACGAGGCGAGCGACCAACGCCGCCGGTTTCTGAGCGCCGGCGGCTGGGCGCGGGGGCCACAAGCCACCGACGCCGTGCTCCAGTGGTGCGATGTCGCGGTCGACTGTCTGCTGGGGACCGGGGCCACCGGCGCGCCCCGCGGGGTGATCGGCGACGCTGTGGCGGCGCTGCGGCGGGCCGGCGACCGCGCGACCTCCGTGGTGGCGTGCGACGTCCCCACCGGTGTCCAGGCTGACGACGGGCAGGTCCCGGGCGAGGCCGTCTCCGCGGACCTGACGGTCACCTTCGGCGGCTTGAAGCGCGGCGTGCTGCTGTACCCCGGAGCCAAGTACGCCGGCCGGGTCGCGGTCGGGGATCTGGGCGGGGCGTACCAGCCGCCCGAGGTCGCCTGGTCGGCCCTGACCGCTGCTGGCGCCGCACCGCAGGCGCTGGGTGTCGGCGTGGACAAGCACGCCCGCGGGAGGGTCCTGGTCGTCGCGGGGTCCCGCGGCATGGCCGGTGCGGCGGTGCTGTGCGCACGCGGTGCCCTGGCGGCCGGTGCCGGGCTGGTCACCGTCGCGGTCCCCCGCGGCATCCAGGACCTGGTCGCCGGCCTGATCCCGCCTGCGCTGACGATCGGTCTGGACGATGCCGGCGGTGCGGTGGCAGCCGCGGCCGTCGATGCGATCCAGGACGCCGCCGCCGACGCCGACGTGGTGGTGGCTGGACCCGGCATGACGTTCGGGTCCGGCACCCGCCAGGTGATCGAGACGCTGCGCCGAACGGCCCGACGGCTCGTGCTCGACGCCGATGCCCTCAACGCCCACCGTGGCGAGACCGACGTCCTGGCCGACCACGCCGGCGAACTCGTGGTCACGCCCCAGCACCGGGAGCTGGCCCGGCTCGTCGAAGACGCCACCGACGGCGACGACGCGCTGCGTCGCCGCGCGGAGCTGGCACCACCGCTGGCAGCGCGGCTCGATGCCACGGTCGTGGCCAAAGGCCCCACCACCGTCGTCGCTGCACCCGACCAACGGGTTTGGGTGACTCCCACCGGCGGTCCGGCCCTGGGAGCGGGTGGGACCGGCGACGTCCTCGCCGGCATGGTCGCGGCCGGCTGCGCGACCGCCGAGGACGTCCCGTACGCCGTCGCGCAGGCGTGCTGGCGTGGCGGGCTGGCCGGACAGCTGGCTGGCGCGCCGGCCGCCGACCGCAGCACCAGCGACGACATGGCTGACGCGGTCCCGGCCGCGCTGGCGCTCACCGTCCGGTTGGCGCAGCACCGACCGACGTGGCCTTTCGACGCGCCAGGCTGGCGCGCCGGACGCGTCCCGGCCGACGACGCCGGGTGGCGCCCGTGACCCACCTCCCGGACGACGCTGGTGGGCCGCTCCGCCCGGCGGTGGCCGAGATCGACCTCGAGGCGGTCGACCACAACGTCCGCCTCTTGCGCGAACGTGTCGCTCCGGCCGAGGTGATCGCCGTGGTGAAGGCGGACGCGTACGGGCATGGCGCGGTCCCCGTGGCGCGGGCGGCGCTGGGCGCCGGAGCGACCTGGCTGGCGGTCGCGCTCGTGGAGGAGGCCGAGGAGCTGCGCGCCGCGGGCGTGACCGTGCCGATGCTGCTGCTGTCCGAACCGCCACCGGCCGCTGCCGCCCGGGTCCTGGCCGCCGACCTCACACCGTCGGTGTACACGCCGATCTTCGCCGAAGCGCTTCGTGTGGAGGCGGCCAGGCGCGGCCGCCCGGTCCGCGTGCACGTCAACGCCGACACCGGCATGGGGCGTGTGGGGGTGGCCCGAACGGACTGGGACGGGTTCCTGCGGACGTTGCGCGCCTGGCCGGACCTCGAGGTCCAGGGCCTCATGAGCCACTTCGCGTGCGCCGACCAGCCGGGACACCCATCGGTCCGCCAGCAGCAGCAGCGGTTCGAGGAGTTCCTGCAGCTGGCGCGCACGCACGGCTTCGACGCCACCCTCGTCCACGCGGCCAACTCCGCCGCGGCGCTCACCATCGACGAGTCCCACTACGACGCGGTCCGCCTCGGCATCGCGATGTACGGGGCGCCCCCATCACCCGCCCTGGCCAGCGCCGCCGAGCTGCGCCCGGTGATGCGCCTGGTGGCCGACGTGGCGTTCGCCAAGCGGGTCGGGGCGCACAGCCCGATCTCGTACGGACACAGCTGGTCGGCTCCCGTGGCCGGCGTGGTTGCCACGGTCCCGCTCGGGTACGCCGACGGGGTGCCCCGGCTGCTGTCGAACCGTGGCGAGGTGGTCCTGAGCGGGGTGCGCCGCCCGATCGTCGGGGCCGTCACCATGGACATGTTCATGGTGTGGTGCGGCGACGACCAGGTCGATGTCGGCGACCAGGTCGTGCTGCTGGGCAGGCAGGAGGATGCCGAGGTCACCGCCACCGAGTGGGCGCACCATGCCGACACGATCGCCTACGAGATCCTCAGCCGCATCGCGCCACGGGTGCCACGGGTCTACCTGACCGGGCAGGCCAGCGGTGGCTGACCGGGGCAGACGGGCGTTGACCGCCGCGACGACCGCAGCCGGTGTCGCCGCAGGGTACTTCGGCGAACGGGAGGCGTTCCGCGGGCGGATGCAGATCGTCCGTCACGGACCCGAGCTCGGCGACTTCGCGGGCGAGTCGCGCGAGATCGAAGCCCCCGACGCCACCAGGATCTTCGTCGAGACCTACGGCCCCGACGACCCCGACGCCCCGCAGGTCGTGTTCGTGCACGGGTACACGATGTCCGGCCGCTGCTGGCACGAACAGGTCGTCGCGCTGCGGCACCGCTACCGGCTGATCACCTACGACCAGCCGGGTCACGGGCGGTCTTCCCCGCCCCGCTCGGGCACCTTCACGATCGAGCTGCTCGGTGACGCGCTCGGGGCCGTGATCGAGCAGGCCACCGACCACACACGCGGCCCGCTCGTCGTGGTGGGCCACTCGATGGGCGGGATGACCGCCCTGGCCTGCGCCCGCCGCCACGGCGACCTGTTCCGCGCTCGGGTCGGGGGGCTGGTGCTGCTGTCGACCACCGCCAAGTCGGGCGCTGAGGACGTCGCGATGGGTCTCGGCGTGCAGCTGCTGGCCCGGGCCGAACGCGCCATCACCGCCGTGGCCGGGGTGCTCGGCGAGCGGGTCCGTGAGGTGGCCCGTATCTACCGTGCTTCGAGCGACCTCAGCTTCGTGTTGGTCCGCGCGGTGGCCCTCTGCCGTGGTGCGGACCCACGGTACGTCGACTTCACCGAGCAACTGGTGCTCGATACCGACCTGCGCACCGCCAGCCAGTTGCTCCCCGTGCTGGCGCGGATGGACGAGGACCACACGCTGGCGACGCTGGATGTCCCGACGTTGGTGGTGGTCGGGGCCCGTGACCGCATGACACCGGTCGACCACGCCCGCCACATGGCCGAGGTGAACCCGGACGTGGATGTGGTCGAGCTGCCGGGGATCGGTCACATGACACCTCTCGAGGCACATCACGTCGTGAACGCCCTGGTGGTGCACATGGTCGGCGCCGTCCACAGTCCCGCGCCGAGCGCTGAGGTCGCAACGTCGCGCACGTGACGCAGGAGGGATCGTGGCGCTGGGGCACGAGGACGTGGCGGTGGGCTGCTGGACGTGCGACGATCCGCCGACCGGTTGCACGGTGGTGCTGCCGCCGGCGGGCACGCTCGGAGCGGTGGCGGTCCGCGGCGCCGCGCCGGGGACCCGCGAGGCGGTGGCGCTGGGCCCCAACGGCAAGCTGACCGTCTGTCACGCGGTGGTGCTGGCAGGCGGGTCGGCGTTCGGGCTGGCCGCCGCCGACGGGGTCGTCGCGTGGCTGGAGGAGCGGGGCGTCGGGTACCCGGTCGGCCAGCCGGAGCCGGTCGCGCGGGTCCCGATCGTGGGTGCCGCGATCGTGCTCGACGCGGCGGTGGCCGTTCCCCACGCGCGCCCGGGACCGGACGCCGGCCGTGCCGCCTGCGAGCAGGCCACGACCGCCGATCCGCCCGAGGGTGGCGTGGGGGTCGGTGCCGGGTGCATGGTCGCCAAGGTCGGTGGCCTGGCACACGCCTGGCGGGGCGGTCAGGGCATCGCCGTGCGGCGCGCCGGTGACGTGGTGGTCGGGGCGCTGGTGGCCAACAACGCCGTGGGCGAGGTCTTCGACGAGGACGGCCGCCCCCTGGCGGCGTCACGCGCTGGCCACGGCACCCCCCGCTACCCCTACGATCCGGACGCGATCGCCGGTCAGCGCGCGGACGCCGGCGGGCCGACCGGCTCGACCGTCCTCGGCTGCGTCGTGACCAACGCCCGCCTGCTGAAGAGCGACGCGTGCCGCGTCGCAGACCTCGCCCACTCGGGCATCGCCCGGGCGGTCCGCCCCGCGCACACCCAGCTCGACGGAGACGCGTTGTTCTGCCTGGCCACCGGGGAGGTCGACGCGACGGTCGACCTGCTCGCCACGCTCGCCGCCGAGGCGGTCGCGGACGCGTGCCGCCGCGGGGTCCGCGCCGCGGTGTCCCGCCACGGCGTTCCCGGCCTCGCGGGGTGAGAGGAGCGCTGGGCGGTGGACTAGCATGCCCCGAGCCGTCGTCCCGCTCGGAGCGTCGCTCGTGCCGTCGTCACGTGTTCCCGTGGACTCGCACCGGTGGACGGTGGTGCAGCGCGAAGCCGAGACGTGCACCCGGTGCGAGCTGCACACGGCCCGGAGCCGGGTCGTGTTCGGTGACGGCGATCCCGGCGCCGAGCTCGTGTTCGTCGGCGACTCCCCGCGCCACAGCGAGGAGCTATCCGGCCGGGCGCTGGCCGGCGCTGCGGGGAACCTCCTCGACAACGTGCTCCTGGAGAACGGGCTGCGCCGCGAGGACGTGTACGTCTGCAACCTCGTCAAGTGCCGCCCTCCCGGCAACCGTCCCCCCCAAGCCGACGAGATCGGCGCGTGTCGCCGGCACCTCCACGATCAGCTGGGGCTCGTCGCCGCACGCGTCATCGTGGCCCTCGGTCCGGCCGCGGCGCAGCTGTTGTTGGGCCGCCGTGCTCCGCTCGAGAAGGTCGCCGGGTACCGGTTCGAGGCACCCGGAGCGACGCTGATCGCGACGTACCACCCGATCGCTGCGCTCAGGGGCAACGCCACCGCCATGGCCGCGTTGCGCCGGGACGTCCGGACGGCGGCGGGGATCCTGACCGGCCGTATCGCATCGGCGCGTGATGCCGTCGGCGAGCTCCGGGAGGGTCAGGGGTCGGCGGCGTCTTGACGTTCGAGCGACGCCCCCGGCCACAGCGGGAGCTGGTGCTGCGCACCCACGGGGCGGACGACACGCGTGCGCTGGCGGCAACGATCGCCGAGGCGCTGCGGCCCGGCGACGTCGTCTCGCTCAGCGGCGAGCTCGGCGCCGGTAAGACCTGCTTCGTGCAAGGCGCCGCCAGTGCGCTGGGGGTCACCGGCCGCGTGACGTCGCCGACGTTCACCCTGGTGCGGCCCTACCAGGCCCGCTTGCCCGGCGACGACGTCGCCGTCGAGCTCGTGCACGTCGATGTCTACCGCCTCGACCGGCTCCAGGAGGTGGTCGAGCTGGGCGAGGACGTCATCCTGGGCGACGAGCAGATCACGTTCGTCGAGTGGGGCGACGTCGTCGACGCGCTGCTGGGCACCGACCGGCTGGAGGTGGAGCTGGCGCTCGGCGACGCTGACGACGAGCGGATCGTCCGCGTCCGCGGCCACGGTCGCTGGGCCGACCGCGTCGCCGACGTGGCCCCGCGGCTGCAGCGTTGGGCGGTGCAGGAGCCGTCCCGGTGATCGTGCTCGCGATCGAGACGTCGACGGCACGGTCGTCGGTCTGCCTCGCGCGACAGGGCCGGGTCCTGGCCTCCGCCGCTCTGGGTGTCGAACAGCGTCACGGCGAGTTCGTGGCTCCGGCCATCGACTTCTGTCTGCGTCAGTCGGGCCACACGACCGACGACATCACCGGTGTCGCGGTCGGTGTGGGCCCCGGGTTGTACACCGGACTGCGGGTGGGGATCGCCACCGCGCGGACGTTCGCGGCGACCCGGCGCCTACCGGTGGTGGGTCTGTGCGGCCTGGACGTGTTGGCGTTCCAGGTCCGTCACGTGCGCCGGCTGATCTGCGCTGCCCTGGACGCGCGACGAGGCGAGGTGTTCTGGGCCTTCTACCGCTTCGCGCCCGGCGGGGTCCAGCGGGCCACGGAGCTGGGGGTCGGCAGCCCCACCGCGCTGGCCGCGGAGATCGAGGGTGCCGGCGAGGAGTGCCTGGTGGTCGGCGACGGCGGGCTGCGCTACGCCGATGTGCTGCAGGGCGTCGACGCCGACGTCGCCGGCCTCGAGAACGCCCACCCGGACGCTGCCGACCTCGCCGTCCTGGCCCTGCCGCGTTTCGTGCGCGAGGACACCCAGCGCCCCGATCAGCTCCAACCCGTGTACCTGCGCAAGGCCGACGCGCGTCTGGGCTGGGAAGCCCGCGGGCGCCTCCGTGGCGGCCGCCCACAGCGGTGACCGGAGGCCGGCGGTGCTCGCGGCGGGCAGCGGCCGCGCGCGGTGACGGTCCCGCCCGGACACGGTTGCGGCGGATGCACCCGGGCGATCTCGATCAGGTCCACGCCATCGAACGCGCCGTGTACCCGCGGCCATGGCCCCGTGAGATGTTCGTGTCGGAGCTGGCCCAGCCCGACACCCGCACCTACCTCGTCGCTGAGCGCGGCGGCGCCGTCGTGGGCTACGCCGGGTCGATGCTCGTCGTGGACGAGGCGCACATCACCACGGTGGTGGTGCAGGACACGCACCGGCGCCGTGGCGTTGCGACCGCGCTGGTCGTGGCCGTGCTGGGCGACGCCCGTCGACGCGGAGCCCAGGCCGCCACCCTCGAGGTGCGCCACACCAACGCCGCGGCACGCGAGCTGTACCGTGGTCTGGGCTTCGCGCCGGTCGGGGTGCGCCCGGGCTACTACGACGACACGGGGGAGGACGCGGTCATCATGTGGCTGCACGACCTGCAGAGCGACGACGTCGCGGCGTCGCTCGCCGCTGCCCGTGGCCGGTCCGGCGGGACCTGAGACCGGTGCTCGTGCTCGGCATCGAGACGTCCTGCGACGAGACGGCGGTCGGGGTGGTCGAGGATCGGCTGCGAGTCCGGGCCAACGTCGTCGCGTCACAGGTCGAGCTGCACGCGCCCTACGGCGGTGTCATCCCCGAGCTCGCCGCCCGCGCCCACCTGGAGCTCCTCCAGCCCACCATCGACCGGGCGCTGGTCGAAGCCGGCGCGAACCTCGATGACGTGGACGCCGTCGCGGTGACCGCCGGCCCCGGCCTGGTGGGGGCCCTGCTGGTGGGTGTGGCGGCCGCGAAGGCGCTGGCGCTGGCGCGCCGTCTGCCGCTGGTGGGCGTCAACCACCTGCGCGCCCATGTGATCGCCACGCAACTGGAGTACGGCGACCTGCAACCACCGCTCGTGGCGCTGGTCGTGTCCGGGGGGCACACCAGCCTGGTGCGCATGGACGGCGACGGCGCCGGGGCGGCCGCGACGTTCCGGGAGCTCGGCTCCACCGTCGACGACGCCGCCGGTGAGGCGTTCGACAAGATCGCGCGGGTCCTCGGCCTGGGCTTCCCCGGCGGGCCCGAGATCGACCGCCTGGCACGCCAAGGTGATCCCACGGCCGTGGACTTTCCCAGGCCGCTGTGGCGCGAACGGTCCTACGACTTCTCATTCTCGGGTCTGAAGACCGCCGTCATCCGCTACCTGCGACGCCTGGAGGACGCGGGCGAGCAACCCGACCTGGCTGACGTCGCCGCGTCCTTCCAGGAGGCCGCCGTCGACGTCCAGGTGGACAAGACCCTCGCCGCGGCCGCCGCGGAAGGCGTCACCACGGTCGTGATCGCCGGCGGGGTGGCGGCCAATTCTCGGCTGCGCGCCCGGATGGATCAGGCCTGTGGCGAGCACGGCATGCGGCTGCTGACCCCATCCCCGGCGCTGTGCACCGACAACGGTGCGATGGTCGCAGCGGCCGGAGCCAACCTCGTGGCCGATGGTCACCGCTCACCGCTGGAACTGTCGGTCGACCCGGGCCTGTCGCTGGTCGATGAGCCGCACGGGCCGGTCCCGTGACGGTGCTGTCGCGGACCCGCTGGCGTCGCGTGCGTCGCGACGAGGTCGTTGACGTCGCCCACATGCTCGAGACGTGGCCGTGCCCGGCAGGGGGCGCCGCGCGCCATATGTTCCTCCTGTCGACGCTGCGATCCAATGGCCCATCGGTGATGCGGCTGGCCGAGTGGCGCGGCCGGTCGGCGGTGTGCGTCGTGCTGCCCGACCAGCTGATCGTCCCCGCCGGCGACCCGCAGGTCCTGGCGCGCGCGGGAGTGCCCAACCGCGGGTGGCGCATCATGGTCGGCGACGCTGCCGCCGCTGACGTGTTGCTCGAACGGTGGGGCAGCGACGCGTCCATGGTCGTCCACCGGCAGCGCTTCGAGCTGGTCGACCCCGGCCGGGTTCCCGACGCGCAGGCGCTCCCCGACCCGGGGTTGCGGCCGGGGCGACGCGAGGATGTGCCCGGCCTGGCGCAGCTGGCCGTGCAGCTCCACGTCGACGACGGGTATGGCCCAGACCCCGGCGGGTCCGGCTACCGGGCGTACCGTGACCGCATGGAGCGGGCGGTCCGCGCCGGCACCGTCGTGTGTGTCGGGCCGCCGGGGGATCCGCTGGTCAAGATCGAGCGGGCCGTGGACTGCGACGACTACGGGGTGCAGCTGGCGGGGGTCTGCGTGCGTCGCGACCGCCGGGCGGAGGGTTTGGGACGCGCATCGGTCACGGCCGTCGTCCGTGACGCCCTCCACCGCCACCCCGGTCGGCCGGTCGCGCTGCACGTGCGGGCGGACAACATGGTGGCGCTGCGGACCTACGCCACCGCGGGCTTCGTCGACCGCGAGGAGTGGCGACTGGCCGTCCGCACGTGAAGAGAATCGCGAAGAGAATCGCGGCCGATCAGCGCACGTCGGCCAGCAGCCCCCGTTCGTCGAGTCGCTCGACCAGTTCCTCGCTGGTCGTGCCGTACAGAGCTGCGAGCGATCGCAGGTCGGTCTGACGCAGCGTCAAGACCCGGCCGTTGTAGTCACCACGCTGCGCCTGGATCGTGCCGGCGTACCGCGACACCGGCCGGAACCGGGGCTCGACCTCGTGCTCGTGCAGCCGGGTGAGATCCAGCGCGACGCGCGGGCGCGTCGGCTCGGGTTGCGGTTCGTCGATGTCCGGCTCAGGCAGTAATTCGCCCACCGGAACGCCGTAGAAGTCGGCGAGTTCGGCCAGCTTCGCCAGCGACACCGCCCGATCGCCACGTTCGTAGGAGCCGACCACCACGGCCTTCCAATGCCCGCCGCTGTGCTGCTGGACGTCCTGCAGGGTCAGATCCTGCTGGGCACGGATCGCGCGGAGACGCTCGCCGAGGCGATGCTGGTACTCCGTCGCGCTGGTCACGTCCGCTCCGATCGTGCTCGGTCGCACCAACAGTGTCGGACATGGCCGCCCGGGCGCGTGCGCCGGGGTCGGCCGTCCGTCCGGGGAGCAACGACGTTGGACGCGGCGACCGGTGGTCGCTCACGGGCTCGGCGGATCGGATCGTTGCCGGCCGACGCTGATGCGGTCACTGCGAACCGGCTTGGGAGCCGATCGTTTGCACTCTCATGGGGAGAGTGCTAATTTCCCCGCTGTTGGCACCCGCCGGGGCAGAGTGCTAGCCCTGGAAGGCCCCAGCGGCTGGCAACGAAGGCACCTTAACACCACGAACCTTACACCACACGTACGGAGGGAACGTTGGCCACCACCGCAACGAACGTGCGGGTCCGCCCGCTCGAGGACCGGGTCGTCGTGACCTTGAGCGAAGCCGAGGAGACCACCGCATCGGGGCTCGTCATCCCGGACACCGCCAAGGAGAAGCCCCAGCAGGGCACGGTCGTCGCCGTCGGGCCGGGGAAGCGCTCGGAGCAGACCGGCGACATCGTGCAGCTGGACGTGCGTGAGGGCGACACGGTCCTCTTCAGCAAGTACGGCGGCACGGAGGTCAAGATCGACGGTGAGGACTACCTGATCCTCTCCGCTCGCGACCTGCTCGCGGTCATCGAGTAGCAGCCGCCAAGGACGGGCGCGACCACGCCCATCCATCACCCATCGCAACAGGAGGCAACGACACCTATGCCGAAGCAGCTCTCCTACTCCGAGGACGCACGACGCCGGCTCGAGGCCGGGGTGAACCGGCTGGCGGACGCCGTCAGGGTCACCCTGGGCCCCAAGGGCCGCAACGTCGTCATCGACAAGAAGTGGGGCGCCCCCACCATCACCAAGGACGGCGTGACCGTCGCCCGCGAGATCGAGCTGGAGGACACCTACGAGAACATGGGTGCCCAGCTCGCCAAGGAAGTCGCGACCAAGACCAACGACGTCGCCGGTGACGGCACCACCACCGCCACCGTCCTCGCCCAAGCCATGGTCCGCGAGGGCATGCGCAACGTCGCCGCTGGCGCCAACCCGATGATGCTGAAGCGTGGGATGGACGAGGCGGTGCAGCGGGTCGTCCAGGAGATCTCCAACCAGGCCCGTGACATCGAGACCCAGGACGAGATCGCGCACGTCGCGGCGATCTCCGCCAACAACGACGAGGAGATCGGCCGGATCATCGCCGACGCCATGGACAAGGTCGGCAAGGACGGCGTGATCACCGTCGAGGAGTCCCAGACCTTCGGGATGGAGCTCGACTTTGTCGAGGGGATGCAGTTCGACAAGGGCTACATCTCCCCGTACTTCGTCACCGACCCCGAGCGCATGGAGGTCGTGTTCGAGGACCCCTACGTCCTGATCGCCAACCAGAAGGTCTCGGCGGTGCACGACCTGCTCCCGGTGCTGGAGAAGGTGATGCAGGCCGGTCGGCCGCTCGTCGTGATCTCCGAGGACGTCGAGGGTGAGGCCCTCGCGACGCTGGTGGTTAACAAGATCCGTGGCACGTTCCAGTCGGCTGCGGTCAAGGCTCCCGGCTTCGGTGAGCGCCGCAAGGCGATGCTCGCCGACATCTCGATCCTCACCGGCGGCCAGGTCATCTCCGAGGAGGTCGGCCTGAAGCTGGAGAACGCCACCATCGACCTGCTGGGCCGTGCCCGCAAGGTGGTGATCACCAAGGACAACACCACCATCGTCGAGGGTGCCGGCTCCGAGGAGGACATCAAGGGCCGTATCAACCAGATCAAGGCCGAGATCGAGATCTCGGACTCCGACTGGGACCGCGAGAAGCTCCAGGAGCGCCTGGCGAAGCTGTCCGGTGGGGTGGCCGTGGTCAAGGTCGGTGCCGCGACCGAGACCGAGCTGAAGGAGAAGAAGCACCGCATCGAGGACGCGCTGTCGGCGACCCGCGCCGCGGTCGAGGAGGGCATCGTCGCCGGTGGCGGCACGTCGCTGCTGCACGCCGAGCGGGCGCTGGAGAAGATCGACCTCGAAGGGGACCTGCGCACCGGCGCCATGATCGTCCGGTCGTCGCTGGCCGAGCCGCTGCGCTGGATCGCCAACAACTCGGGTCTCGAAGGCTCCGTGGTCGTGGAGAAGGTCCGCGACATGAAGGTCGGCGAGGGCCTCAACGCCTTGACCGAGGAGTACGGCGATCTGGTCAAGCAGGGCATCATCGACCCGGCCAAGGTCACCCGCTCGGCCCTGCAGAACGCCTCGTCGATCGCGGGGCTGCTGCTCACGACCGAGGCGCTGGTGGCCGACAAGCCCGAGCCGAAGCAGAACGGCGCCGGTGGCGGCCACGACCACGGTATGGGTGGCGGCATGGACTTCTAGTCCACCTCACCTCACTCACCGAGGCGCCAACGCGCGCGACCGGAGGGCCCGCCTGCAGGCGGGCCCTCCGGCATCTGCGGGCGGGCCGCGCCGGGTGATCTCCGTGCGCTTCGGGGCGTCGCGCGACGCCCCGGCAGCCCCTACCGCCCGACGGGGTCCGCGTCGATGAATCCCGTCGCGAGGAGGGCGGTCCAGGCCGCCGCCACGGCGACCGTGGTCCGGGCAGATCTCAACACGGGTGAATCCCAACACGGGTGAATCCATGGGGCTGCAGCGTACGACCGGGCCGCCATGGCTACCCTCGCCCGCCATGCGTTATCTCGCCGCCTTGTTCGCTGCCCTGTCCGCGGCTGTGGGGGTGGCCTGCGGACCGGGGACGTCCACGGCCGCTGGCGACCGTGACGTCAACGACATCCGCCGGGCGCGGGCTGCCCTCACCGAACCCGTCGAGCGCGTCGGGACGCTCGCGATGAGCCTGACCCGCGACGTCACCGCCGTCCGGCTGGGTGAGCCGCCGGACCCCGCCGAGCGGCTGGCTGCTGTCGACGCCGTACGGGCAGGGGTGTTGAACGACCTGGCGACAGCGTCCGCCCAGCTGGCGGACACGAACCTGGTGGGCTCGGGTGGCGCCATCGTCGACGCTCGCGCCGCACTCGCAGAGGTCGCCGCCGCTGCGGACGCTGTGGCGGCGGCCGCCCGAGCGGACCTGGAGTTCGTCGCGACGCTCGCCTCGGCAGATGCCGAGCTCGTCCAGCTCGTGGCCGTGTGGGATCAGCCGGGTTCCCGTCGCGAGCAGCTCACACGACTCGCCGAGGCGGCCGACGCGGCCGGCGAGCTGGCGATACGCCTGCGCGCAACCGACGAACGGCCGCCGTGCGGGGCGGCCGTCGCCCGGCGAGCTGATGCTGCCGCGACCGCGGCAGCGGCCAGCACCGAGCTGCGTGGCCTGGTCGCGGCCCGCCGCGGCACCGCGTTCGACCGCCGCCGGGCCGAGCTCGCGGCGGACCCCGCCGGTGCGGGGATCGCACACCTGGCCGCCCTGGATGTCGCCGACCGCCCGTGTGTCGAGCGTGAGGCCGCCACGGTGGTCGCGACCGACCATCTGCGGGCGACCATCGACCGTCTGGTCACCGTGCTCAACGACCCGCCGACCTAGCATGGCCGGATCGCGACGGGGGACGGTGTGCCGCGGGATCGCACGGCGCTGTTGGGGCTGCTGGATCCCTCCGGCGCGCACGCGCGGCGAGCCGGCGACGAGCACTACTTCCGCACCGGCGAGGTCGCAACGATCCTGCGCGTCAGCTCCAGGGCCGTCCGGTCGTGGGCCGACGACGGGAAGCTGGAGTGCGTGCGAACCACCGGAGGTCATCGGCTGTTCCCGGCCGCGACGGTCCGTGCCGCCCTGGACCGCATGGAGAGTCGCGGGGACGCCTGAACCAGTTCCACGGTCTGGCCGGCCGGGTCGGTTACCCTCCCGGCGTGCCGCCCCCCACGCCCACTGCACCGCCGCCCGAACGCGGCCGCCGCCCGCCACCCTGGGCGGTGGAGCTACTCGAGGTTCTCCGGCTCCGGCGCCGGGCGATCGTCGCTGTCGCCGCACTGGTGAGCCTGACAGGCATCGCCGTCACCGCCGTGTTCCCGGGCGTGCTCCCGCCCCGCCCGCTCAGCGGTGCGGCGGTCGGTCTGGCCGCCTGCTTCCTGGCTGTGGCGGTCGGCGTCGCCCTCGACGCCACCGACCGGCTCGTCCGCGGCCCGCGCCACGTCCGCACAGCCGGCGCCCGCCTGGCCGCGACGACGACGCTCGAGCCGTCGGCGGCACTGCTGCGTTGGGTCGACGCGCGGATCCGGCAGGAGCCCGGCCTGCGCCTCGCCGTGGCGGCGGCCGGGTCCGACGCGCTCAGCTCGGGGCGGCTCACTGACGCAGTGGGCACCGCGCTGGCCCGTAACGGCTGGCGGGTCCTGGTCGCAGATCTCAGCCACGGCAGAGGGGATCGACCCGGCGTGGCGGAGGTGTGCCGGGGGGAACGCCGCCTCGGCGAGGTCGCCCAGATCCACGCGACGCTGCAGTACGCGCGCCTGGGGGCGGGGCAGGGACTGGCCGAGGCCCTGCACGGCTTCCCCTCGCTGACGGCGCGCCTGCCACGCGATGTGGACGTGCTGCTCGCGGCGTTGCCGGGGCTGGGGCACCCCGGGACGCTGCCGGCCGCTGCCGCGGCGGACCGGGCGCTGGTCGTCGCCAGAGCCGACGTGACCATACGCGCGGAGCTGGTCGAGTCACTGGATGCACTGGATCGTGCAGGTGTGTCCACCGATGTGGTCCTGGTGCACGGTGACGAGGGAGCGCGTCGCCGACCTCGAGCCGAGGACGACCGCGAACAGCCAAGCGGCGACGAGCGAGGACCCGAGGCCGATCGTGGCCCGGACGGCGAACCCGACCGTGCGTCGGACGGCGAGCCCGAACGTGCGTCGGACGGCGAGCCCGACGGGGCGCCGCAGCACGAGCCCGACCGGGCGTCGGACGGCGAGCCCGAGCGTGCGTCGGACGGCGAGCCCGACCGGGCGCGCGATCCCCAACCCCGCGCCCCGGATCATCGACCCGACCACACTCCCGACCATGAGCCCGACCGCGGCCGTCCCCCCGATGGCGAACAGAGACCAGGCGCTGCACGACCGGCCCCCGGTGCACAGCCCGTCGATCGACCACAGCGTCCGGAGTCGGCTGAGCGTCCGGAACCCACCGAGCCGCCAGAGCCCACCGGCCGCATCGTGACGCCAGCTGGTCAGTCAGCGTCGGAGCGCCGTCGGAGCGTCGCGGCGATCGCGCCGTACTTCGCCACAGCCTCACCAGTGGTCTCCGACGACGATCCGACCGGCGAGATCCCCCGGGTGCGCGCTCCGCAAGGCCGGCCCCCGCCGTCTGCGGCGACGACCGGGTCCGCCACCGGATCCCCCGCCCAGTCCATCAGCGACGACACCGGCCAGGACACCGGTCACGACACCGGCCACGCCACCGGTCACGACACCGGCCACGACAGCGACCGGGCCGGCGACCAGCGCGCCGCCGGGGACGCGACCGGAGATCGGTGGGGGACGATCCCGGCCGAGCCGACGCCGAACACGCCCGGTGAGCCGGAACCGTCGCTGCGGCTGGCGGTCGCACTCGACGCCCTGGTCCACGAGGTGTGGGGCGACGACGACCCCCGACCGCGGTAGCGCCCGACCGCGGCTGCCGGCCCCCGCTGGCACACCAGGACCCGGCGGTCGATACGCTCCGAGCCCGCGGCTGCGGTGAAGGCTCGGCGAGGACGACGACGGGGCAGACGTGCCCGACGAGGACGACCACGGGGCCCACGTGCCCCACCACGGTGACACGGACGTGGCCGCGCTGCTGCGGCAGCTCTCGCAGGGCCTGGCCAGCTACCGGCTCTACCCCGACGATATGGATCAACCGACGTTCGTGGCCGCCGTGCACCGCATCGGTGTGGCTGCCGAGCGCGCGCTGCGTCGCGGTCCCGTCGCGGTCCAGATCCACGGTGAGCAGCTCCTGGGCGTCGACGGCGTCGACCACGAGACGGCTGCGCGGCTGGCGGCGTCCCTGTTCGCACGCCGTGCCGAGGAGCTGGAGATCCGGGCCGTCCCCGACCGTGACGACCTGGCGACGCTGTACCGGACGCTGACCCGACCACCAGACGAGGTCGCCGCCGCTGGCGGCGTCGGGTGGGCGCTGTGGCGTGCTGGGGTGACCTCGATCGTCGTCCGCGGAGCGGAGCCCGATCCCGCTGAGGGCGACGGTGTCCTCACCCCCGCCCAGAAGGCGCTGTGGAACCGGCTCCGCGACCCGGCAGGGTTCGCCGCCAGCCTCCTGGTCGGCGGGATCACCGGCCGTCCCGCCGACGACGCCGAAGCGTTGTACCTGCGCTTCCGCGCCATCATCGACAACCTCCCACCGTGGCTCGCCGAAGCGCCCGACCCCTACATCCGGCTGCAGGACGTCGTCCGCCAGCTGCCGGCCGGTGTCCGACGCGCGTTCGCGGGGTTGTTGATGGGACGCGTCGCCACAGACCGGTTGGCGCAGGGCTTCTTGGGGACGATGACGAGTGCCGAGGTCGCCAGGGTCCTGGCCGAACTCGGGGAAGACGGCGCCGACCCCGTCGACCTCGCGTACCGGCTCGTTGAGTGCGACGTGCACGAGGCGGAGGTCGTCGACCTCGTCGTGGCCGCCCAGACTGGTGCCGAGGACGCCGGGACGCTGGTCTCCGCTGCTGTCGGCGATGCCGCGGATCCGGTCGCCCAGACCGTCTCGGATCTGCTGGCGCGCGGCGCCGCGGCGCAGGTCGATGCGGATCTGCAGGCGCTCCGCGACGGCTTCCCCGCATCGACCGAGGATCACCGCGCCCTGGCCCTCGATGCCGTGCGCGACTACCTGAAGGTCGAGCGCGACCGCGACCGCCTCGACCTCGTCCTGGGATCGTGGTCGGTGACGGTGGGCGACGAGATCCGTCGCGGCGACGTCCGCGCCGTCGAGCAGCTGGTGGCGGTCGCCGCGGACGTCCGCCGCACCAACCCGCATCTGGCCGCGGTGGTCGAGCAGCACCGCGGTCAGGTCCTCGACGACCACCTCGTCGCCGATCTCGTCGCGCGGGCCCGCGATCGCGGGCCCCACGCTGTGGCACCCCTGGTCGAGCCCTTGGGCGCGGCCGGGATCCGGCGGCTGTTCGATGTGCTCGCCGAAGAACCGGACCAGGGCACCCGCGGACAACTCGTCGCGCTCCTGGCGGCGGTCGCCAGCGACAACGGCGCCGGGGGACCCGCCCGGATCGAGGCGGTCGAGGAACGGCTGAACGACGACCGCTGGTACGTGGCACGCAACGCCGTGACCGTCCTGGCCCGGCTCGGCGGGTCCGGGATCGTCCCCAGCATCGTCAAGGTGGCCGACCACCCGGAGGCGGCCGTCCGCCGCGAGGTGGTCCGCGCGCTCGGGGTCGCGGGTGGCGACACGGCCGTCAGCCAGCTGCGGCGGCTCGCCGTCGACCCGGTCCCCGAGGTCCGCGCCGCGGCGATCCACGCGCTGGCGGGCCAGCCCGGATCGGCGGCAGCGGCCGCGCTCGGCCACGTCGTGCGCAGCGGGCGGGACCTCACCGATCGTCAACGGGCGCTGGTCGAGCTGTCGCGCCATCACGGTGACGCCGGGCGCGCCACGCTGCGGTCACTGGCCGCGCGCAGCGGAGGGCTGCCTCGGCGGCTGCGCCGGCGCGCCGCCGCCCTGCTGAAGCAACGCCGACCGCGTCGGGGAGGGCGGTGAGGCCACCCGAGCCGTCGCCGCAGGCGCTGCAGGTCGCACGCGACTGCCTGCACGCCCTGTCCTCCGCCCGCCAGACGTACCACCTGTACGACATGGGCCACCCGAACCGACGCGAGGCCACGCGCGTCCTGCTGGAGCAGGTCCACGAGCTCCAGCGCCGCTTGGGCGCCGACCCGGTCCTGTTCGTGACCCGCCACAGCTTCTACCTTGGGGCGACGCTCCTGCCGCACGAGTCGCTGCGGCTGTTCCGCCTGGTGGAGGCGTTCGAACGTGCCGGGGTCGTGTCGGTCGAGCTGCACGCGGGCGTGGACGCGGACGGTCTCGACGGGTTGGTGCGGATCCTGACCGAGGGTCTGCCGGCCACCAGCGAGCTCGTCGGGGTCACGCTCAACCGCGTGCAACCGCAGGTCGACCTCAGCGAAGACGAGGATCTCACCGAGCTGCGACGCGGGTACGCCCTGGGACTGGCGCTGCTGCGCGAGAGCGCCGTCCGGGCGGCTGCAGGTCGCCCGATCGACCTGCAGGAGGCCACCGAGGTCGTCGAACAGCTGGCGATCCAGGTGGTACGCGACCCGTCGCAGGCGCTGCTGCTTGCCGGTGTCCGCTCCTACCACGAGTACACCTACTACCACATGGTCAACGTGTGCCTGCTGACGATCGCGCTGGGGCACGCAGCCGGGCTGCGACGCGATCAGATCGTGGTGTTGGGCATCGGAGCGCTCCTGCACGACGTCGGGAAGCTGAACGTGCCCCAGGACGTCCTCGACCACGTGGGTCCACTGTCGGAGGAACAGTGGCGGATCGTGCAACGCCACCCCGTCGTCGGCGCCGGCCTCGTGTTCGGGACCCGTGACGGGCTGTACCACCCGGCCGCGCCGGCCGTGCTCGAGCACCACGCCGCCTACGACCTGTCCGGCTACCCCCATCTGACGGGGCGGCCCCTGCCGTGCCTGCCGGCTCGGGTGATCGCGGTCGTCGACTGCTTCGACGCGGTCACCAGCAAGCGTTCCTACCGCAAGCCGGAGGAACGTCGCCAGGCGCTGCAAATCCTCGCCTCCGCGGCGGGGAAGACCTTCGACCCGCAAGTGGTCAGGGTCTTCCTGCGCCTGTTGGGCCTGTTCCCGGTCGGGTCGCTCGTGCAGCTCGGGACCGGCGAGATCGCCCTGGTGGTGGCCACCGGCGACGGCATGCTCGCCGCCCCGACCGTGCGTCTGGTCCTCGATCCCCGCGGCAACCCGTGTGAACCGCGCCAGCTGGACCTGTCGGTCGAGGGAGCCCCGGACGTGGTCCGCTCCGTGCCTCCCGACGACCTCGACCTCGACCTGGTCCAGCTGCTGATCACCGGGCGGGTCCAGCCGGCCGACCCCGGGTACGCCGGCGGCTTGGTGCACGAGCCGTCGCCCGGGGAGCCCCCACCGCCCGGCTACGTCGATACGCACCGTGACGCGCACAGCCACCAGTCGATCGACGGGGCGCCCGACCCGGATGTCGCTCCGCCGTGGCGCGAGATGTAGCGGATCTGCCCAACGTGCGCGCCCAGGATGTGTCCCGGGTACCGTTGCCCGGTCGTTGGAAGGGAGACCATATGCGTGTCGCAGTGATCGGCGTCGGCCACGTCGGGCTCGTGACGGCGGCGTGTCTCGCGCGCTGGGGACACCAGGTCATCGGGATGGACGACGATCCCGACAAGATCGCGACGCTGCGCTCGGGCGGTGTCCCGTTCCACGAACCGGGGTTGGCCGAGCTCGTCAACGAGGGCCGGTCGCAGGGTCGGTTGCGCTTCACCGACGACGTGGATGACGCGCTGGCGGACGTGGCGGTGGCGTTCGTCTGCGTGGGGACCCCGTCGCTACCCGGTGGCGCCCCGAACCTGAGCTTCGTGGAGCGGGTCGGACAGGCCGCGGCGAACCATGCCACGGGCGACCTGGTCCTGGTGGAGAAGTCGACCGTGCCGGCCAACACCGGGGTGCGACTGACCCAGGTGATCGTCCGCGAGCAGGCCCGCAACGGCAGCTCCGTCTCGATCGACGTCGCATCCAACCCGGAGTTCCTGCGGGAAGGTCAGGCCGTCCACGACACCCTCCACCCCGACCGGGTGGTGGTCGGCACCGACTCCGAGCGTGCCGCCGCGGCCCTGCGTGACGTGTACGCCCCGCTGCTGGAGCGCCACGACTGCCCGTACCTGAGGACCGACCTGGTCACCGCCGAGCTGATCAAGCACGCGTCGAACGCGTTCCTGGCCACACGGATCTCGTTCATCAACGCGATCGCGCGCATCTGCGACCAGGTGGGAGCCGACGTAGCGGTCGTCGCCGAAGGGATGGGCCACGACCACCGCATCGGCGCGCACTTCCTGCGAGCGGGGCTCGGCTACGGCGGATCGTGCTTCCCCAAGGACGTGGACGCCTTCATCCACCTCTCGCGCAGCCTCGGGTACGACTTCCGCCTGCTGGAGGAGGTCCGTCGCGTCAACGACGCGATGCGCGAGCACATCCTCGAGATCCTCCGCGCCGAGCTGTGGCACCTGGAGGGCAAGACCGTGACGCTGCTGGGAGCGGCGTTCAAGCCGGGGACCGACGACCTGCGCAACGCCCCAGCTCTGTGGTTGGCGGAGCGACTGCTGGCCGAGGGTTCCCATGTACGGGTGTATGACCCGGTCGCGCTGGTGCACCTCAAGACCTGCCTCCCCGACGTCGAGTGCGTCGACGACCCGTTGGCGGCGTGCCGTGACGCGCATGCTGCCGTTGTGTGTACGGAGTGGGACCAGGTGACTGCCCTCCGCGGCCAGCAACTCGCCGCGGCGCTCGCCTACCCGATCGTCATCGACGGGCGGAACGTCTTCGATCCCGAGACGATGCGTGCCGCCGGGGTGCACTACCACGCCATCGGCCGTCCCGCCACCAAGGCGACGCTGCGACGACCATGAGCCGTGTGGTCGTCACCGGCGGGACGGGGTTCTTGGGATCGCATCTGTGCCGGGCGCTGATCGGCCGCGGTGACGAAGTCGTGGCGATCGACAACCTCGCCACCGGCGGACTCGAGAACCTCGCCGACCTCTACAGCCACGACCGTTTCGTGTTCGTCAAGCACGACGTGTCCGACTACGTCTGGGTCCCTGGACCGGTCGATGCGATCCTGCACTTGGCCAGCCCCGCGTCGCCCAAGGACTACCTCGAGCTGCCGATCCAGACGTTGAAGGTCGGGAGCCTCGGGACCCACAACACGCTGGGCCTGGCCAAGGAGAAGCACGCCCGCTACCTGCTGGCCTCAACCAGCGAGGTGTACGGCGACCCGCAGGTCAGCCCGCAGCCGGAGTCGTACTGGGGACACGTCAACCCGGTGGGTCCGCGGGGCGTGTACGACGAGGCCAAGCGCTTCGCCGAGGCCATGGCGATGGCCTACCACCGCTACCACGGCGTCGACGTGCGGATCGCCCGGATCTTCAACACCTACGGGCCGTCGATGCGCCCCGACGACGGACGCGTGATCTCGAACTTCCTGGTCCAAGCGCTGCAGGGCAAGCCGCTCACCGTGTACGGCGACGGGTCACAGACCCGCAGCTTCTGCTACGTCGACGACCAGGTCCGGGGCCTGCTCGCGCTCCTCGACTGCGACCACATCGGCCCGGTCAACATCGGCAACCCGACGGAGTTCACCGTGCGCGAGCTGGCCGACATCGTCTTGGAGGTGACCGGCTCACGTTCGGCGATCACCTACGAGCCGCTGCCGCAGGACGACCCCAGCCAGCGGCGACCGGACATCACGCTGGCGCGTGAGGTGCTCGGGTGGGAGCCGAAGATCGACCTGCGTGAGGGTCTGCGCCGGACCACCAGGTGGTTCTCGGAGTGCCTACCGGACTGACCTGGCTCGGTCGCGGTTTCTGCCACCGCCCGCTCCGGGACACCTGCCCCTGCCGCCAGCGGTCGCCCGGCGGTTTCCTCGACCGACGACATCGAGACGCCAGCGAACCGGGAGGCACGATGAGCGCCGCCCGTCGGGCCACGGCGCGGGTGCTGCTGGCCAGCGTCCGTGGTGATGGGTGGCGCCGTCCACCGCCCGCCCTGAACGCGGACCTGGGAGCGGGCCACGACCTGTCCGACCTGTGCGGCGCTGCCGTGTTCCACGGCGTCGCCGGCTACGTCCACCACGCGCTGTGGGCGGCGGGCGGTCCGGAGATCGCCCGCCTCGTCGAACCGGCCTACCATGGTGTGGTCGCCGGTCACCTGCGGGGGCTGGCGACGTTACAGCGCGTCGCAGCGGTGCTAGAGCCGGCGGGCATCCCCTGGTTGGTCGTCAAGGGCCCGGTGCTAGTCGCGACCGCTCACGCTCGGGATGACCTGCGCGGCTACGGCGACCTGGACGTGCTCGTGCCCCCGTACGCCTTCCCCGACGCCCTAGTCGCCTTGGAGGCGGCCGGCGGACAGGCGCACGTGCACAGCTGGGGTTTCCACCACCGTCAAGCTGCGGGCGAGGTACCGGTCACCCTGCCGGACGGAGCGACCGTGGACCTGCACTGGGACCTGTGCAACACGCCGGAGCTGCGCCGGGCCTTCCCGATCGACACCCGCTCGCTGTTCGAGCGGGCCGCCACCGTCGCGGTCGGCGGCCGCGACGTCCGCACGCTCGACCCGGTCGACGGGCTGCTGCACCTGGCACTGCACACCTGCACCTCGGGTGGGAACCGGCTGGTCTGGCTGAAGGACGTCGAAGGCTGGCTGGCCTCCTGGGATCCGGAGGACGCCGAGATCGTCCGCCGGGCACATCGCTGGCGGGTCTCGCTGCCCGTGGCGGTGGTGCTGACCAAGGTCGGTGCCGTCCTGGAGGCCGACGTCGACCCGGGACTGATCCGCCGGCTGGCACCTCAGGTCGGATGGCGTGCCGTGACCCGGTCGGTCTGGCGGGTGTCCCCGCCCGCCGCGGCCCGGCCGGGACCGTCACTGGACCGGCTGGTCATGCGATCCGTCCGGGCCGACCAGCGCGCCAGCGCCGCCGTTCTCGCCCACAAGGCCCGACGGCTGCTCACGCCCTCTGCGGGCCGGACCGGCGGCCGACGGACGCATCCGGCGGACGGGCACCAACGAGGCGCCTACCTGGCGGCGGTCGTCTCGGGCGCGTTCACCAGCGGGACGTGACCCGCGCGGTCACCCGCGGTCTCACGCGGGCCGCCGACCGTCTCCCAACTCGACCAGGCCATCATCGAGCAGGCGCTCCACGAGGGCGAGCAGATCCCGTTCGATCGTCTCTCGCTCCTCACCGGGGTAGACGTGGGCGAGGTCGTCGACGAGTTCGTTGAGCGGTACGTCGCCATCGAAGCAGTTCCACAGCAGCGTACCCAGCTCATCCAACCAGTGCATCGAACCGTCCTCGGATCGGTACAGCACCGCTCGGCCGTCGAGTTCCACAGCGGTGACGTGGGGACGTCGGCGTGGTGCCACGGACGGGACGAGATCGTGGTTCTCAGCGATCATCTGACCGGATCGCTTGCATGCATGAGATCGAGCACCGCGGCGACCGCGGGTCGAACATCTCCGAAGGTGAGTCGGTAGGCGGGACAGGTCCGGGCGAGCTGGCCGAGCACGGCCAGGTTCCGCCCCGGATCCCCGTCGAGATCGAAGGTGACGCTGGCCAGGGTCACCAACACCTGCTGGGCGGGCAGGCGTTCGAGGCGCAGTGCGGCGCCCGGCTCCAGGCGTGGCGCCACGATCGTGGCGGGACGGGCCCGGCGCACCACCGACCCGGGCCGCAGCACGTCGGCCGGGACCTGCCACTGGTACGGCAACGACCGGGCCAGACGTTCGGTCAGCCGAGGCCGGACCTCCGCGAACGCCAGCCAGGCGCCGGGGTCCAGCGAAACGGCGCGGGGGAAGCCCTCGAGGTGCCCGTCGTCCGGGTCAACCGCGACGAGCTCGTCGGACAGGTAGTCAAGGCCGGCGCGGACCAACCCGGCGGTGAGCGTGGACTTGCCGGCCTCCATCTCGCCCGGGATCAGCACGGCGTCACCCGCCCGGGCCACCCCGCCGGCGTGCAGCCGCACGAAGCGATCGCTGCGCGCGATGACCTGCCCGTTGATGTGCCACAGCAGGACCGCGACCGCCCGGTGGGTAGGCACCTGTCCGCAGAGACGACGGTCGTCGAACCACAGATCGGCCGCCGCCGCGCTCACGGACAGGTGGTAGTGGTGGGCGGCCTGCCCCGGGCCGGCCAAAGGGCTGAACAGGGCACCCAGGTACGACCCGAGCTCCGCGTCGTCGCAGTCGAGGTCGAAGTCGTGGCCCAGCGCGACGAACCGGGGGCTGGTGTAGGCGGCAACGCCCCGGCGCTGCAGTGCCGAGGGGGTCGTCGTGGAGGGCGTCGTCACGACAACGGAGGGTAGAGAGCCCAGCACCGGCCGCGAGAGGGTCGGATGTCCCAACCGCGCCGAGATCGTCAGGCTTGGGTGACCCCGGAGCGGCGGTCGTGGGACATGTGACCCTGCCCGACCGCGCTACCGTGCGTTTTCATCACGTCGCAGCCCGTATTCAAGCCGACAGTCCGACCGGGACGGCTGGAGGAGTCACCGTGGATGCCATCGTGGGAACCGAGCGCGACGGAGCCGGAGAGCGCTTCACCCGGCGCGACGCCATCCGCAGGGCGGCGGCGCTCGGCGCCGTCGCCGTCTGGGCCGCTCCGGCCGTCCAGCGGCTCGGGCAGGTCGCCGCGTTCGCGCAGAGCCCGCTACCTACGCCCCCTCCGCCGCCGGAGGTTCAACCGACCGGGTTCCCGTCGAACGTGCAGCTCGTGGCCCGCTACCAGGGCGCCCTCTACGGCTTCAAGTTCGACGAGGGCGACGGCGGCTGGGATCGCCACCCCGATTCGACCGACCAAGCCAAGCAGTGCCTCGCCCACCGGTCGTGGAGCGCGCCGTCGGACGAGCAGATCGCGCTCTGGAACGCCAACGCCACCGTCACGAAATCGGTCGACGCGAACGGCTCCGGTGTGTACACGGTCACCATCCCGTCGGGCTACAACTTCATCGAGGGGTACGCCAAGTGCGGCCAGGACTGTCCCGCCGGCGTCCGCATCGACAACGACACGTACTCGTTTTCCTGCGGATAAGCAGGGACGAATGCTGCCGGACGTGCCGACGTGATCCGCCCCCCCGCGGGACCCGGCACGGGGAGGTTGGTCCCGAGGGCACCGACAGAGACGATCCTGCCCGCTCGCCGGCCACCGACGAGACCGCCTGGAAGGTCGGGCGATCGCGTCGGTCTTGCCGGCGAGCGGCGCCCTCTCCGTCTGGGGTCCGATCGCGCCCAGCGAGAAACACCGAGTCCGCCAGACGGCGGGTAGCAGCAGGGTTCCCGATCTGCAGGTGAGCGTCCGTGTGGGGCCAGATGTCACGGAGCACGCCCAGGTCGTCGCGATGTTCCTGTGGCACCTCAACCGCCAGGTGGTGCGTGCCGCCACCGGGAGGTGCAGCTCCACGCTGCGGGTGCGGAACCGGGTGGCCGGGCGGTCCGGCTGCCGGCTCCGATGGAGTCCGGGAAGATGACCCTCGTCGCCGGACTGATCGGGGGGCCTCGCCTACTTCGCCGACGAGATCGTCGCACTGCACCCGACCACATCGACGATTAGCTCATACCCCAAGGCCTGTCGGTCGATCCAGGGTCGTGGAATGTCCTGACCGACCTCGCCCCGTCGATCGGTCGGGGGCTGGCTCCGATCCCGCCGCGTGGCAGATACCGGCAACGTCGATCCGCCGGGATGGGTCGGCCGGCCGGCCGAAACCGGTGCTGCCGCCCCCGAGCTCCCGGATCACGCTGTCACCTGGCCCGTCAGCGCGCGAGCGGCGATGGCCTCACCGATCGCGAGCGAGGCCGTGGCGGCCGGGCTCGGGGCGTTGCGGACGTGCACGAAAGGACCGCGGGACTCGATCGCGAAGTCGTCAACCAGCGACCCGTCGCTGGCGACCGCCTGCGCCCGGATCCCGCAACCCGCATCCTCGACGTCCTCGTAGCGGAGCTCGGGAAGGAAGCGCTGGGCCTCTCGGATGAAGCTCCGGCGGACGCGATCACGCCAGAGTTCCCGGACGCCCGAGGCAACATGGCGGGATGCCAGCCTCCAGAAACCCACGTACCCGAGCGTCTCCCGCGCATCGCGCCAGCGGAACCGGTCGGCACGTTCGTAGCCCTCGCGGTGTAGCGCAAGTACCGCGTTGGGTCCGACCAGCACCTCACCGTCGATGCACGGGGTGAAGTGCACGCCCAGGAATGGGAAGCGCGGGTCCGGCACGGGGTAGATATTGCCCGAGACGAGATTACGCGCTGATGGTCGCAGCCGCAGGTAACTCCCTCGGAACGGGACGATCCGAAGGTCACGTGAACCGCCGGTGGACGCGGCCAGGCGGTCCGAATGGAGGCCCGCACAGGTCACGACGGCCCTGGCGGTGATGGTCCCCTGGCCGGTGAGCAACTCTCCGGCACCGTCACGACCGGTGCGCAGCTCGATCACTTCATGTTGGAGGAGCACGCCCCCACCGCGGTCCTCGACCTCGCGGGCGAGCGCGAGCGCGATCTGCCGGAAGTCGGTGATGGCGGTCGCAGGGGAGTGCAATGCGGCGACGCCCTCGACGTGGGGCTCGATCTCGAGCAGTTCGTCGCGGCCGATCTCGCGTAGCCCTTCCACGCCGTTGGCCACTGCCCGGTCATGGAGGTCGCGGAGCCGGGGGAGTTCCTCCGGCTCCGTGGCGACGACGACCTTGCCCACCCGTTCGTACGGGATGTCGTGCGCCTGCGCGAACCGTTCGAGCCGGCGTCGTCCCGCCACTGCCAGGCGGGCCTTCATGGTGCCGGGGGCATAATAGATGCCGGCGTGTACGACACCGGAGTTGCGCCCCGTCTGGTGAGAGGCCAATTCGGCCTCCTTCTCCACAACAACGATCCGCGTTGCTGGTGCGCGACGGACGATGGAGTACGCGGTCGCCAGTCCGATGATCCCGCCTCCCACGATCGCGACGTCGTAACGGGATCGCATTGATGTCGTCTCCCCGGGTCGGCCCGGACGCGGCGTCCGGCGACAGTAGCGGTGGATCACGCGCTCGTCGGGACTCGGCAGGATGCTCATGGGCGGCCCTGATCGTCAGGCAACGGCCACGGGAGTGCGGCGGTGGATGGCCGTGCTGGGCAGCAGATCCGAGCGGGACAGGGCCTCGGCGAGTTCGCGGTGACGGCGGGCAGGTACAAGGTGTGCCCCGTCGACGTCACCACCGTGACGGAGGCGGTGCAGCTGTTCGACCGCGAGCTTCACGCCCGCTTCCGGGTCGCGATCCAACAGCCGCAGGGTCGCCTCAGGAACATCGAGACCGGGGATCAGGTCCATCAGTCTGCCGGCCATCGCCCGGCTGGAGAGGACGACGACGCCGGCGTACACGCGGCCATCGAAGCCGGAGCGTTGCCGCCACCGGCTCACAGCGGTCTGGCCCAACGAGATCTGTGTGCAAACGAAGTCGGCGTCGCGCTTCCAGTCCGGCAGTGGCTTCGTGATGTCGGCAGAGACGCCGACCCGCAGGGCGATGCCCATGCCGCGGACCTCGCGGAGCATCTGTCGGACGGTCGTGGTGCTGCGGTCGCCGAGTGAGGGAGCGTCACCGTAGACGAACAGTAGTTCGTCGACGTTGTACGCCGCGGCCGTGATCACGTCGCGGCGCAGTCCGAGCAGGTTGCGGTCGCGTGCGTTGAGGCACGCGATCGCCCGGGCGCCGAGGCGCACGGCCTCACTGGCGACAGCGACGCTGGAAACGGTGGCGTGTCCCCGGTGGTTGTCTGGCACGAGCAGCGCATCGGAGACCGTCGCGAGCAACGCCATCTGTTGACGCACCGCGGTCAGATCCGGCGTGACCGGAGAGTCGACTTCGCAGACGATCTCGAACGTGCGATGAGAGGCGTTCCCCATCTCCGTCTCCTGCACGTCTACCGGCCCGCATGTCTGTACATCTGCCACACCCAGTCAACGTGTCGCCTGCCAGACGGGCAGGGGCAGGCGTCCCGATTCTTCGTGTGAATGGCCAGCCGATCGACCGTTGGGTCGCCAGCCGAGCGGGGTCTCGCGCAGGCGTCCGACCATCTTGCTCGTCGGCCCGTCACATGCGGCCGTCACCCCGGCAGACCTCGTCTCCTCGACGTCCCTCTCGCCAGAGGCGTGCTTTCGTCCGTGTTCGCTGCACGGCCATCGCCGCGAGGGTGTCCACCGCGATGATCATCTTGTGGTGCACGGTGTGGGATGACCGGGCGATCGCGTCGAGGTGATGGTACGCCAGGCGAAGCGTGGCAAGACGGGCGTGGCCCGCGTTGGCCGGGTCTAGCCAGGTCCAGTCGTGACGGTGGAGGTGGCCGGGCGGGCCGCGGAACAGCAGCGGCTCGGGGACACACACGAACGGTCCCACTAGGCGCGTTTTCCGCATCGTCGTGCCGTAAGTCGTGGCCGTAGCGGGCTGTTTGCCGTTCTTGCTGGGGGTTCCTGGGCGTTTCTGGCTTCCGGGCCTCTGACATTGTTGTGCCAACATGAGCGCAGGGTGGCGTGAGGGTGCGGTAGGAGATGCTTGGGCTTGGTGCACGGGCAGCGTAGGGTTGTGCCAATGTATCCACGGGTGAAGCGTGTCCGCCGCGGCGACCAGGTGTACGAGTACGTGCAGCTGGTCGAAGGCCGCCGCGTGCAGGGCAAGGTCCGCCAGCGGGTTGTGGCAACTCTGGGCCGGCTGGACCAGATGAAGGCCTCCGGGGAGCTGGACCGGCTCGCGGGGGCGTTCGCACGCCTGGACCCCCCACCGGTGGGCACGCGCCGTGAGGTCGGTCCGCTGCTGGTGGTGCGCCACTACGTGCGGCGGCTGGGGATCGCCGACATCGTGGACCGTGCCACGCCGATGCGCGGGCGGGCGCTGTTGACCCACGGGGAGGTCGTCGAAGCGCTGGTCGTCAACCGGCTGTGTGCGCCCGCGCCGCTGTACGACGTGGCGGGGTGGGCGTCGTCGGCAGCGGTCCACGAGCTGTTGGACATCCCGGCGGGGCTGCTCAACGACGACCGGCTGGGCCGTGCGCTGCAGGCGCTGGCGCCAGTGGCCGAGCACGTTCGCGGTGAGACGACGCTGGCCGCCGTCGATGCCTTCGACGTGGACGTGTCGCAGTTGCACGTGGATCTGACCAAGCTGCGGTTCGCCGGCGCCTACCCCGACTCCACGCTGGTGACCAAAGGGTGGGGACCCGACCGCAGGGTCGCCCGACAGGTGCAGGCACTGCAGGCCGTCACGCCCGATGGTGTCGCGCTCTACGTACGGCCACACCCCGGGGCTGCGGCCGAGGTCGCGGCGATGGGCGCCGCGATGCAACAGCTGCGCCAGCTGTTGCCCCCCGGGCTGGTCGTGATCGCCGACTCCGCGCTGGGACGGCTGGGCAACCTGTGTGCCGCCGACCGTGCCGGGATCGGGTTCGTGGTGCCGCTGCGAGCCGACACCGGCTACGTCGAGCACTTCCTGGATCACGTCGGCCACGACGCGCTACGGCCGCTGCGCTACGTGTCCCAACGCCAAGCCCACCTGCCGCCGAACAGGCGTACCCGCTACCGCGGTGTGCTGCGTGACTGGGACATCACCGACCCGGCCACCGGCCGTCCCCACCGGCTGCGCGTGGCGTTCATCCACTCAGATCGGAAGAGC